>NZ_MUFI01000033.1:0-40366 GCF_001996265.1 Salinivibrio sp. MA440 | reverse complement strand
ATATACTTTTCAAGGCTGGGTGATTGATATACAGTTATCAGCGTAGGGTACAGAGGTAAGATGTTCTATCTTTCAGACCTTTTGTTTCACGTTATTGGATTTGGCTGATTCAGCAGCCCCAGTCAGGATACTGACTGGGGCTTTTTTTATTGGTTGATATGCCGCGACGCGAGCAGCCCTGCCACTGCCTTTTTAACTATTTTCAGCTGTGTTGATCCTGTATTCCAAAAAATTAGAGCAATTACTTTAATTTTGTTGGGAAACCTGGTTATAATACGCACAGCTTCTTGTTCTTTATGTGTTTACAGGGTCTGATTCAGATCACGCACGCACAAAGATTCGCCGACCCTCGATGAGGGTCGGCTTTTTTTTAGCTTTCGTCTTTTAGCGCCAGATCCGTGAGGGAAGACGTTGTGCGTCCCTTACGCCGATAAAAGGCGATTACTCGCTAGGCAGTGGTTGCTCTTCGGCAAGCAATGGCGGCGTGGTGTGATACCAGGCATCCAGTTTTTGACGTAATTTATCCACGCCAATGCCCTTGAGTGACGAATACAATTCGACCTCGACATCGCCGCAAAATGCCAGCGACGCTTCTCGAATCTTCATTAATTGCTGTTTACGTGCACCGGTTTTAAGCTTGTCCGCTTTGGTCAGTAACACTAAAACGGGCAATTTTGACTCAACGGCCCAATAAATCAGCTGCTGATCCAAGTCTTTCATCGGGTGGCGAATGTCCATCAACACCACTAATCCGCCAAGTTGATCACGTTTTTGTAAATATTCTCCCAGCGATCGCTGCCATTTCTCTTTCATTTCTAGAGGGACTTGGGCATAACCATAGCCAGGGAGGTCGACAATATGGCAACCCTCGTCCACCTTAAATAGGTTAATCAATTGTGTCCGACCGGGGGTTTTACTGGTTTTCGCTAGGCTCTTTTGGTCACATAGACGGTTAAGGGAGCTAGATTTACCGGCGTTTGAGCGGCCAGCAAAAGCGATTTCGATTCCTGTATTATCAGGAAGATGGCGGATGTCTGGTGCGCTAGTAACAAACTGGGTGTTACGGTAATTAAGTGATTGCTCCACTGTTAACTCCGTCTCGTCTTGGTGTAGTAGACTGATTACTTTTGTGTGAATTTGTGTAAAATAACCGTGCTCGGTTTTTGATCGGTAATTGTACCATGACGGTAACTAAGTAGTGGTACTGGAAGCTTGATAATTATAAACGGAATGTCATGAAGAAATTAGCGCTAATATTGACTCTCCTGGCCAGCACTTCAGTCTGGGCCCAAGGAGATGCTGAAGCGGGCAAAGCCAAATCCAATACCTGTGCCGCCTGTCACGGTGCTGACGGTAACAGTGTTTTGCCTGATTACCCAAACTTGGCGGGTCAGCACGCCAACTACATTGAAAAGCAGTTGAAGGAATTTAAGCTTGGCGCGCAAAGCGGCGGTGAGCAAGGGCGATACAACGCGGTGATGGCTGGCATGGTGGCTCCTTTATCGGAGCAGGACATGGCTGACCTGGCTGCTTATTACGCAACGCTCACGCCCAAGCCTGGCACAACCCCCGAAGGCGCGGTTGAAATTGGCCGTCAACTCTATATGGCGGGCGATGCAGAGCGAGGCATTGCGGCGTGTGTCGCTTGTCACGGTCCACGCGGTAATGGCACTCCCTCTTCTGGTTTCCCGAAAATTTCTGGCCAGCCCGCAAACTACTTGGCGAGTCAGTTGAAGATGTTCCGTGCAGAGGAACGTCATAATGATATGAATAACATGATGCGATCGGTGGCTGCCAAGCTCACTGACGAGGAAATTGATGCGCTGTCGAGCTATCTCGGTGGTCTGCATTAATTGCCGAGCGTGACAGCAAAAGCGGTTGTGAATAACGCAGCCGCTTTTTGTTTCCTTCCTCTTCCTCTTCTTATCACTGCTTTGCGATTTGCTTGCATGGTGTTAGCGCTGATAACGACAAGTGCGTTATCGGGTGTAAGATATTTGCTATTTTACGGCGAGAAAATCGCGATATCGATTGAAAGATAAAATAAAAAACACTATATATTCAATCACTTATCACGAACATTTCTTTTTTAAACAGGATTTTTTTGTTTGGCATGCTAGGCAAATTAAGTGATTAGGATACGCTATCATCATCAACAGGACGTTGACGCCAAGAATAGGCCAACCGGATAAGGAAAGCTTTTCACACCAGGAAGGTGTTGCCACAGGATGTGAACTCGCCAAGGTCGGTATGTAAGGATAGTCTCGCACAGGATGTGATGTGGATGTTATGACGACAAGGACGCCGGATGCGACCGTTAGGCAGGTAAGCCAACCACACTAACAGGATGTTAAAACCAAGGCGTAAAACGCTATTGAGCAGGGATGAAAGACGTACCAGGACGGACGACACCCGCTTATATCGCCAAGGCGATACCGCGACAGGCATTATGCCTGTCGCTTTTTTATTGACCCACTTTCTGCTACATTCGCGCCAGCTTTTGGCATAGACGAATAACATGCAGCACTGCCCTTTATGTGAGCATACCCAGACTCACCCTTACCATACCGATAAGCGCCGCGCCTATTTTCAATGTACGCGTTGTGATTTGGTGTTTGTTGATCGCCAGGCACTGCTGGCACCGCACGATGAGAAAGCCATTTATGACTTGCACCAAAATCATCCTGATGATGCGGGTTATCAGCGCTTCTTATCGCGGTTGGCCACCCCGTTACTTGCGCGGTTAGCTGAATCGCCACGCAACGGCCTAGATTTTGGTTGTGGTCCGGGGCCGGTGCTTGCAAACATGCTGCGTGACGCGGGACATTCAATCGCCTGCTATGATCCCTTCTATGCCCCTGATACACAGGTGTTGGCGCGTGGTTACGATTTCATCACCTGCACCGAAGCGATTGAGCACTTTTATCACCCCGCCGAGCAGTGGACACAATGGCTATCCATACTAAAGCCGGGTGGGTATCTGGGGATCATGACCAAGCTGGTCCAGGATCCAGCGGCATTTTCACGCTGGCACTATAAGAATGACCTGACTCATGTCAGCTTTTTTAGCCGCCAAACGTTTCAATATCTAGCTGCTCAAGCTGGCTTCGAACTGACCTTTTTGGGCAACGATGTAATATTAATGAGGAAACCATTGTTATGACGCGTAAAAAGAAAACGCGCCGCACAGGATCGGAAGGCCCGGCGCAATACGTAGATAAAAACCAGACCGAGCAAGATCGAATTGCTCGCATGCTGAAAAAGCAGAAAAAACGGAAAGGAAAAAAAGCAGGATCGCGTCATTCTGAAGAAAGTGATGTGCAAACGCATCGTCGCGGCGGCAAGAAAGACCCACGGATTGGCAGTAAAAAACCGATTCCATTGGGGCCTGAAGCTGCGAAACCGAAACAATCCACGTTGACCCCTGCGCAAGAGCTGGAAAAGCTCGAGCAAGACCCGCAACTGAATGTCTTACTCGATCGCATCGAAAACGGTGAAAAGCTCGGGGCAGGGCTGCAAAACTATGTCGATGAAAAACTCGATCGCATTGAAGTGCTGATGGATAAGCTAGGGTTGCTGAGCGACGAGGATACATCGGAGGATGATGACAGCGATCTGCTTGCCAAATTTGAGCAACAGAACGATTAAAGAGGAGTAGCAGGTGCAGGACGGGATCTGGATACTAGCAGGACTAGGCGCGCTGATTATTTTAGCGTTATCGGTATACGCAGGGACTTTGTTGGCAAGACTCAAGCGGCAGACGGCGCTGCAAGCCGAGATGGAAGAGGCGGCGATAAAAAAGCGGAATGATAAAATCATTGAAAGCGTTGATGTGATTGCGTTCGCAGCCTTGAAAGATCAATGTGATTTGTCCGAGGCAGCGATTCGTCTTTATATGATTATGGATCACCTCCAAGGGGAAAAGCGGATTGAATTTGATAGCCGCTACCCTGCGTTATTTGAACTTTATGAGGCGGTCAAAGACACCCCACGAGGTGATGCCAGGAAAACCCTTAAAAAGAACGAACGGATGCGGTTGGACTTTGATCGTGCCAAGCATGAAGCGCGACTCGAGCAGGCGATAAAAGCCGAGTTGGCCGAGATTTTGGCCTTTACGGGTGGCCGGCATATCCCTGATCATATTTTGACCCACTAAGTGTACCTGCTTGGAATGCGGTTGCTCGCAGCGGCATTCCTTTATTATTTTGGCACAATACCCTTATAATTATTAGGCGAAAATCGATCTCGCCGACACTTTCACTATACCAATGCGGGTAGTGCTAAACACCTAACTTAAGGCTGTGGCACACTACACTTTGTTCTCCTTTCCTAAGCGCCTTTGCGGAATGTAAGCCATGTCATCACCACAAATCATTTGGGATCAAGCCTTGATCAATAAGTATAATTATTCAGGGCCCCGCTATACCTCGTACCCCACCGCGCTTGAATTCCATGAGGCATTTACGCCTGCGGAATTTGATATGGCATGTAGCCAGTACCCTGAGCGGCCGTTGTCGTTGTATGTGCATATCCCATTTTGTCACAAGCTCTGCTATTACTGTGGCTGCAACAAAGTGGTGACCCGGCATCAACATAAGGCGGATGAGTATCTGGATGCCTTGGAACATGAAATTCGCCAGCGTGCATTCTTACTGGGCGCCCGTCGGGTTACTCAATTGCACTGGGGAGGCGGTACACCCACCTTTCTCACTAAAGCACAGATCTCGCGTCTAATGGGGTTACTGCGCCAAGAGTTCCAGTTTGAAGACGATGCGGAAATCAGTATCGAGGTGGACCCACGTGAAATCCCGCTGGATATGCTCGATCATCTGCGCAGTGAAGGGTTTAATCGCATCAGTATTGGCGTGCAGGACTTTGATAAAAAAGTGCAACAGCTGGTCAATCGAGAGCAAGATGAAGACTTTATTCACGCATTGGTTGCACGTGCCCGAGAGCTTGGCTTTCGCTCCACCAATCTTGATTTGATTTATGGTTTACCCAGCCAAACCCCCGAGGGATTTGCCAACACGCTAGAGCAAGTGCTCACTATGCGCCCTGGGCGGCTATCGGTGTTTAACTATGCCCATTTACCTAATTTATTCGCCGCCCAGCGGAAAATAGACGAGAATGCCTTACCGTCACCCGACGCCAAGCTCACCATGCTGCAAGAAACCATTAACACGCTAACGGCGGCGGGGTATCAATTTATTGGTATGGACCACTTTGCGTTGCCCGATGATGAGCTGGCGGTTGCGCAACGTGAGGGACGCTTGCATCGTAATTTTCAAGGCTACACCACCCAGGGTGACTGTGACTTATTAGGATTGGGTGTGTCGGCGATTTCGATGATTGGTGATTGTTACGCGCAAAATCAAAAAGAGATGAAGCGGTATTACCACCAAGTGGATGCGGAGCGACATGCCTTATTTAAAGGCGTCATGTTGGAGCGCGATGATCGTATTCGCCGCGATGTGATTAAAGCCTTGATGTGTAACTTTACCCTTGAGAAGGCGGTGATCGCCGCACGTTATCAGATTGATTTTGACCGTTACTTTGCTGACGATCTCAAGTTGCTACAGTGTTTTATTGACGACGATTTGGTCCGTGTCACCGACCAGACCATCAGCGTGACCAAAACCGGCCGGATGCTGATCCGTAATATTTGTATGAGCTTTGATATTTATTTACGGGATAGGGCGCGACAACAACAGTTCTCACGGGTGATTTAAACAAAAAAAACCGCCAAATGGCGGTTTTTTTATAACACCCACAGCCCATTAACGGGCCGCAGCTTTGGCTATTAGCGCCGCTTTCTCATGGTCAGACAAGAAGGCAATGGTTAGGCCATTTTCTTGTAGTGTGTTGATTTGCGTAGCGGTTAAGCCCGCGGCTGGGGCCGCGACTTCATATTCATAGGGCAGCTCGATGCCTTCCACGGCTGGATCGTCGGTATTTAACGATGCCAGAATACCGTGGTCGAGGAATTGGCGCACCGGATGCTGTGCGAGATCAGCAATGGTACTGGTCTGAATATTCGAGGTTAGGCAGGATTCAATCCCGATACGGTGCTTGGCTAAATAGTCCATTAAAGCGGGGTCTTCAATCGCTTTCACGCCATGGCCAATACGGGTCGCGCCTAGCTCGTTAATCGCCTGCCACATACTCTCAGCGCCCGCAGCCTCACCAGCGTGAACCGTCACTTGCAAATCACTGGCTCGAACTTTGGCAAAATGTTCGGTAAATTGGTCTCCGGGCTGCCCCAGTTCGTCACCGGCTAAATCGATGGCAACCAATTGCGATTTCTGTGTCAGTAGTGCATCCAACTCGGCCATACAGGCTTGGGAGCCGAAAGTACGGCTCATGATGCCAATCAGGTTGGTTTTCACGCCAAAGTCACGGCTACCGGCCTGCACGCCATCGACGACGGCTTCCACCACGCCTTCGAGGGGCAGTTGATGTTTCATCGCCATGTAGTAGGGCGAAAACCGTAATTCGGCATAGTCGATGTGTGCATTTAGGGCATCCTCGACGTTTTCATACGCCACGCGCCGTACCGCGTCGAGATCTCCGAGTACTGCCACACCCCAATCAAGTTTTGAGAGAAACGCGACCAAATCAGGCGCGGTATCAACCACCTGTACATGGGGGCGCAGGCTTTCAATGTCATGTGCCGGCAGCGGCATCGAAAACTGCTGACCGAGCTCTAAAATCGTATTGATGCGGATGTTGCCATCGAGGTGACGGTGTAGGTCCGTTAAAGGAAAATCGTGTCTCATCATCGTTGGTTCCCAGCCGGTGAGTTGGCGCTCAGTATAGCGACTGTGGCGCCATGCGTCAGCTGTCGAAGCGCGTAGGACGTGAGCCTTATCGCGTTGGCAATTTATCCGTTACCCGTTCTGTTGGTTGTTCGGCCAAGGGAAGGGGCCTGGCGAACAAGAACCCTTGCGCATAATGGCAACCAATTTCACGTAACCTAGCCGCCTCTTCTTTGGTTTCAATGCCTTCAGCGACCAAGTGGACATCCATGCCACGGGTCATGGCAACCACGGCTTCAATGATCCTTTGGTTGGTGCTGTTTTCGGTCATCGAATGGACGAAGCTACGGTCGATTTTTAGGCTGTCGAAAGCCATCTGATGTAAATAGGCCAATGAAGAATAGCCCGTACCAAAGTCGTCAATCGCAATTTTAATCCCAAGGGCGCGGATTTTAGTGAGCCCAGAGGTCGCGAGATGCTCATGGCTCATCAACTGTGACTCAGTGATCTCTAAGGTTAAATTCTCGGGCGGAAGTTGTGTGCGTGTGAGCACTTGCTCCAACTTGTCGATAAAGTCAGCCGATAATAACTGTCGTGCTGATAAGTTGACATGTAATTGGAAATGGGCAGGCCATCGTCCGGCTTCAATTTGTGCGACCGTATCAAAAGCGGCTTGTTCAAGCACTTGCATGCCGATTTGGTTGATTAAACCGCTTTGTTCGGCGACCGGAATGAACTCTGCTGGGGACACCATGCCACGGCTGGGGCTTTCCCAGCGCACTAAGGCTTCTGCGCCACAGAAATAGCCATCGCTTAAGCGCACGAAAGGTTGATAGAACACGACGAATTCATGATGCTGAACGGCATGATGAAGCTCAAGCAGGAGCCGAGACTGTTCTTGCACCCGAGCTTGCATACTGGCTTCAAAATAGACATACATCGCCGCATCACTGCGCTTGGCTTCACTGAGAGCCAACCCTGCGTGTTGGAGGCTTTCATGAATGGCATCCCCGTAGGTATAACCGAACACCACCCCGGCACAAGCATCCACCAGGACATCGTCGTTACCGATAGTGACTGGGCGGTTAAACAGACTCAGTAGTTGACTCACTAGCGCTTCTGACTGGGTTCGGTTAGTGGTGTGGGGCGCCAGGACTGCAAATTCATCACCGCGAACGCGTGCGATTAGCATGCTGGAGCCATCGGCTAAATCTGTTAATCGTTGTGCGATGGCACATAGCAGCACATCACCGCCGTCTTGACCTAGGCTATCGTTAATATCTCGAAAGCCATTGACCCCTAAAATCGCCAAGGTATTCGGTGACCGATAACGCAGCCCGGCGGCTTGTTCGATCAAGCCTTCGCGCGTATACAACTGGGTTAAGTTATCTTGGCGGACTTGCTGACGTAAGCGGTTGAATGACTCTTGCATTTTGCCGGACATGTTATTAAACGCGTCTTTTAATATCGCAATCTCCCGCAGGTTGGCAGGGGTGTTAATTCGATAGGTGAGATTGCCTGAGGCGAGCTTTGCCGCCGCCTCTGCGGTGTCACGCAAGGGCCGAGTGAGTTGGCGAATAATTAAATAAACAATCACCAAGCCAATTACCGATATTGCGATCACTAAATAAATACTGATTTCTTGTTGGCTTAACAAGCTTTCGAGAAGCAGCTGATCAGGCAGGGCGGCCACCACATACCATTGATGCTGAAAAGGCGGCGGTAAGGCGATTTTTTTGACGGTGCCATAGAAGTGACCCTGTTTTTCATGGATGTCGAAATGAAACGATTTGCCGAGCTTTTCAGGTTCAGGAGGCCAATCAGCCGATATCTCATTGATGGTGGCGTTGAGTACTGAGTTATTGGTGATATTAGGGAAGTGTAAAATGTTGCTAGGACTGCTGCTGCCGCTATGGGCGATCATCCTGCCTTCGTCATCGACAATAAAAAGCGCGCCGCCGAGTTTTTGCTGGCGCTCACTGAGAAAGCGATTAAAGGCGTTCAGCTTGATATCGCTGGCGACCACCCCCCAGACCTCGCCACTAACCTGCACGGGCGCAATGGCAGAGAGTGATACTTCGCCGATTTCATCAGCATCGAGGTATATATCGGTCCAGCGTGGTTGTTCGCGGTTAAAGGCTGGAATATACCAGGGGCGAACACGAGGATCATAGTGGCTGTCTTGGTAAACAATATTGGCGTTTAACGTTCGACCGTCGAAGATGCGTAATGCGCCTTGTGTGGCATCACTTCGCTCCATCAAAATCGACTGGCCTGCTTGATTTTTGCGATAGCCAAAATAATCGCCGTTCGCATCAACGCCAATGCTGAGCACTTGCATGTATGGCATGGCTTGATAAAGCGACGTGTGACTACTGAGTAAATAGTCTCGCAAGCCTTTATTGTTGATGGGGGCGGCTTGGAGGCGAGCGGCGAGACGCTCAGCGACAAATACGTTGGCGTTAAACGGGTGCTGAAGATACTGGCGTAAGTCTAATTCAATCCCTTGAGAGTAATCGTCCAGCAGTAACTTACCGACAAACTGAGAGCTGGTGCGGTAGTGGTTGTTAATGGTCAGAATGATCACAATCAAGGTGAACGTGAGCACGAGAAACACGGGGAGCATTACAGCGGCTCGAATCGACAATGGGCGCATGTTTCTCATCAGAACAACAACATCACTTTTCTCATCAACTAAACACCATTGAAGTTAACACGATCAACGGTTTTTACTTCAATCTCTTTACTTAAATTTAGCAGAGGTTCAAATTGTGTTAGTTTTAATATTGCGTTAGTGCTCAATATTAAGCTCTTTCAGCTTGCGTGTCAGTGTATTACGCCCCCATCCTAAAATTTTTGCGGCTTCTTGCTTATGCCCATGAGTATGTTGCAACGCTGATTGTAGGAGTATTCGCTCCACGTTAGGCAATGCTTGTTGCAAAATGCCATGCTGCCCCTGAGTGATTGCGTCCTGAGCCCATTGAGTGAGTGCATCCTGCCAGTCTTGCACTTCACTGTCGGTCACAGACAACGGCTGATTGACCAATTCGCGCGGTAAATCACCGGGGAGTACTTCTTTACTGCTGGCCATCACCGTGAGCCAGCGGCAGGTGTTTTCCAGCTGACGCACATTGCCAGGCCACGGAAGCTGACTCATCATGGCTTCGGTGTCCGGGTGAAGTTGTTTGGCCTCGACATCTAACTCTTTAGCCGCGCGGGCCAGAAAGTGCTGGCACAGTTGCGGGATGTCCTGTCGCCTGTCCTTGAGTGATGGAAGGTGGACGCGAATCACATTTAAGCGATGGAATAAGTCCTCTCGGAATGTACCATTGGTGACAAGGCGCTCTAAATCTTGGTGGGTCGCGGCAATAATACGGACATCCACATCGACGGCTGCGTGGCCACCCACGCGATAGAATTGACCATCGGCGAGCACGCGTAGCAACCGCGTTTGCACATCCAACGGCATGTCACCAATTTCATCTAAAAATAAGGTGCCGCCATTGGCTTGCTCAAACCGTCCTTGGCGAACGGCATTGGCTCCGGTAAATGCGCCTTTCTCATGTCCAAACAGCTCTGACTCGATCAAATCTTTTGGGATTGCTGCCATGTTCAGGGCAATAAAGGCTTGCTCTGAGCGCGGACTATGGCGATGAAGCGCTTGGGCGACTAACTCCTTTCCGGTGCCGGACTCACCGTTGATTAACACCGAAATGGATGAGCGCGATAACCGACCGATGGCGCGAAACACTTCTTGCATCGCCGGGGCTTCGCCAATGATTTCTGGCGTTTGTGCTTGTGGTTGCGTCGCCGTTTGCTGCTTTTGCTGTTCTTTAACGTGGGCTAACGCGCGCTCAACCAAGGCTAAGGCTTCGTCAATATCGAAAGGTTTTGGCAGGTACTCAAACGCGCCTTCTTTATATGCATTAACCGCGGCATCTAAATCAGAGTGGGCGGTCATGATAATGACGGGTAAGTCTGGATGTTGTGCTTGCACCACATTGAGCAGAGCAAGCCCATCGCTGCCTGGCATGCGAATGTCTGACACTAAAACGTCGGGGGTGCGCTCGTGCAACGCACTCATTACACTTTCAGCATCGCAAAATGTATCGCACGTAAGGCCCGCGGCACTCAGTGTTCGCTCCATCACCCAACGAATCGAGCTGTCATCATCCACGACCCAAATGGTCCCTTTACTCATGCGGTCTATCCTTTTCAATAATGGGTAATTGGATAGCGAAGCAGGTATGGCCCGGCCAGCTATTCACTTCAATTTTGCCCTGGTGTTGATCGATTAAGTGGTGGGTAATGGCCAGTCCGAGTCCGTTACCATCCGCTTTGCTGGTGACCATCGGATAGAACAAGGTATCTTGTAAGTGAGAGGCGATACCTGGGCCATTGTCGATGATTTCTATCTGGGCCACGACACGATGGCGTTGACCATGAATCACGGTTTGAAAACCGGTGCGGGTGCGCAGTGTGAGGCGTGCATCCTCTTGCCCACTTACCGCGTCAGCGGCATTGGTCACTACGTTGAGGATCGCCTGCTCAAGCTGCTCTGGATCCATATCAAAATCAGGCAAACTGGGGTCATAGTCGCGCACAATATGCACCCCGCCATGATGATCAAGGCTGACCAGTTGACGGACTTTCTCCAAGACCACGTGAATATTTTGCCGTTGGCGTAATCCCGGGCGCTGCGGTCCAAGCAAGCGGTCGACTAAATTTCTTAAGCGGTCCGCTTGCTCGATAATGATTTGGGTATACTCCGCGAGGCTGGCATCGGGTAGCATTTTTTCCAGTAGCTGTGCCGCCCCGCGCAATCCGCCTAGCGGGTTTTTTATTTCATGAGCCAAGCCACGCACCAGCTCTTTTGCTGCTTGTTGTTGCGCTTTTTGGGTCAGCTCCTTGCTGATCCTTTGTTGCTGGCTCACGACGTTGACTTCAAGTAACAGACGGCCTTCATCCTCGGCGTCAAATAAGGGACTTGCACTGAGTTGTACTTTTTGTGGTTGTCCATCAACCACCCAAGTGACATCACTATCCGTTAAACTTTGCCCTGCCTGAGTGGTGCTGGCTATGTGCGCCCAGTCAACACTGGCATGCTGAATTTGCTGTGTGAGGGGTTGCTGGCGCAAGCGCCTAGCACTTTGATGCATTAGCTGTTCTGCTGCTGCATTAACGTATTCAATACGCCATTGACTGTCTACCACAATGATGGCGGTAAGCAGATGATCAAACAGTTGAGCTGGCGTCATCCGTGTCGCGTCCTTGTTTGCACTAGTTTGGTGCATTGAGTGTAATCGAGATCCTTGCATGATGCAGCCGGTACCACTGAGTTTGTGATGGTTTAGGTGCCGTGGTCGGTTAATCTTGGCGTCGATGGCGTTGATTAACGTGCGCGCGGTGTAAATACACGTGATGTATCGATGAGGATGCAATTACCTTGCCGCTTTCGAGGTATTGGACTTGAATCTGATGGGTGCCACGATCAATGGGCGCCAGCCGCCAATCCAGCTGTCGCTGTGATGCGTTCAAGCTAATGGTTGGGGGAGACGCAACGGGCTGGCCGTCTAAGACGAGCCGTGTTTGCTCGGCGGGGATGGAGAGCGGTGACACCGTGGCTGTCACGGATAGCTCGCCGGGATTACTGCGTAATGTTGCGCCATCATTGGGCGATACAAGGGTGAGTGTCACCGATTTGGGTGGTGTCAGGGCTGGCGCAGGCTGCTCAGTCGAAGACGAAGAGGCATCGTAGAGAGAGGGCGAAGACGTTAGGGATGCATACGGCCTAACGTGGTGCGGGCGCGCCGGAGGTTGGTCGCTAAAATGCACCTGGCCGTTGTCATCGGTCCACTGATAGAGCATGCCGGCATGGCTGCTAAAAGCCAATGTCAGCAACATAGCGCCTAGTAAAAGAGCTCCTCGCGAAAGAGCTCCTAGCCAACGAGCACCTAACCCACGCATTACAGCCCCCTAGGTTTGCGTGATCCCCTGCGGAGCATTGTAAGTGGGTACATACAGTCGCCAAGCATAAAAAAGCCCACCTGCGAGGTGGGCTGCATTTTCAATGTTCAGCGTGACGAGTCGTTACACCGAATAGTAAAGCTCAAACTCAACTGGGTGCGTTGTCATTTGAATACGCTCAACATCTTCGCTTTTCAGTTTGATGTATGAGTCGATAAAGTCGTCTGAGAACACGCCACCTGCGGTCAAGAATTCGCGGTCAGCATCCAGCGCCTGTAGAGCTTCTTTAAGGGACTCCGCTACCGTCGGAATTTCTGCCGCTTCTTCAGCCGGGAGATCATACAAGTCTTTGTCCATGGCATCGCCTGGATGAATCTTGTTTTTGATACCGTCAAGGCCGGCCATCAGCATCGAAGCAAAGCACAAATAAGGGTTCGCGGTTGGATCGGCAAAACGGAGCTCAATACGGCGCGCTTTCGGGCTAGGCACCACTGGGATACGAATTGACGCAGAGCGGTTACGCGCAGAATAAGCCAGCATGACCGGTGCTTCAAACCCAGGAACCAGGCGCTTATACGAGTTGGTTGACGCGTTGGCAAAGGCGTTAATGGCTCGAGCGTGCTTAATCACACCACCAATGTAATAAAGTGCTGTTTCAGACAGGCCACCGTATTTATCACCTGCAAAGAGGTTTTGACCATCTTTGGCCAGTGATTGGTGAACGTGCATGCCTGAGCCATTATCGCCCACCAGTGGTTTCGGCATAAAGGTCGCCGTCTTACCAAAGGCGTGTGCGACGTTGTGCACCACATATTTATAGATCTGAATTTCGTCCGCTTTAGTGGTCAAGGTGTTAAAGCGGGTCGCAATTTCGTTTTGGCCAGCCGTTGCCACTTCATGGTGGTGCGCTTCAACCACTAAGCCCATCTCTTCCATGACCAATGACATGGCCGAGCGGATATCTTGTGACGAATCGACCGGTGCAACAGGGAAATAGCCACCTTTAACGCCTGGACGGTGGCCTTTGTTACCGCCTTCCAGTGCGGTGCCTGAGTTCCAGCTCGCTTCGACGTCATCGATTTTGTAAAAAGAGCCGGCCATATCGGTGGCGAATTTCACGTCATCAAAGAGGAAAAACTCGGGTTCAGGCCCAATTAGAACGGTATCTGCGATCCCCGTTGAGCGCATGAAATCTTCAGCGCGTTTAGCAATGGAACGTGGGTCACGATCATACCCTTGCATGGTAGACGGCTCTAGAATATCACAGCGAATATTCAAGGTGCTTTCTTCGGTAAAGGGGTCAAGCACGGCCGAACTTGCATCTGGCATCATGACCATGTCTGATTCGTTGATCCCTTTCCAGCCCGCCACGGATGAACCGTCAAACATTTTGCCTTCTTCAAAGAAGTCATCGTCCACTTGATGAGAGGGGATGGAAACATGCTGCTCTTTACCTTTGGTATCGGTAAAGCGCAGGTCGATGAATTTCACCTCGTTTTCTTGGATAAGTGCGAGCACATTTTCTACTGACATGTGAAATAACCTCCGGTGTCAAATTAGGTAAATAGCGAGTTGGCTCCTTGCTGCATGACAAAGCGAAAACTGTGCCAACAATTTAAAACCACGCCATAGCAGGCTCGGCGGGTAAAAATGCCGCTCAGTGCTCGTCAAACGAGAGCGGGTTGCACCATTATTGTGCGCACATGCTCAATCATAGTGCAAGGGGGCGAAGGTGGTGCAGATGTTTGTGCACGACATGGGTGCAACCCCATCCCCCTCTTCTTTTTAGCAGACAATCGGTATTGAGAGTGTGGGCCGTCTTTAAAAATTCATGTTTGCTCGAAGACCGGTGAATCCTTGTATTTGCTTAACAAATGACCAACTAGACAGCAGTCAAGCCACTTTGATGGTGAGCTGATTCACAGAATAAGGTGGGTTTTGCGACAAAATCTGGTACATTACGGCCGTTTTTTTAATCAGATGGTGGCCCCGTCGTGCTAGTATACGCTGTCTCAGCGTGTCAGGTTCGGCACGCGCCGCGTCTAACGAGTGAAAAAGAGAGTCCATGACCAAAATACAAACAGATAAATTAAGAAATATCGCCATTATTGCCCACGTTGACCACGGTAAAACCACGCTAGTGGATAAGCTGCTTCAGCAATCCGGTACGCTAGCTTCCCGCGGTGAGGTGGAAGAGCGTGTCATGGACTCAAATGATATTGAGAAAGAGCGTGGCATCACCATTTTGGCGAAAAACACCGCCATTAACTGGAATGATTATCGAATTAACATCGTTGATACCCCAGGGCACGCCGATTTCGGTGGTGAAGTCGAGCGTATCATGTCGATGGTTGATTCGGTCTTATTGGTGGTTGATGCCGTTGATGGTCCGATGCCACAAACCCGCTTTGTGACCCAAAAAGCCTTCGCTCACGGCCTGAAGCCGATTTTGGTTATCAACAAAATTGACCGTCCGGGTGCACGCCCTGACTGGGTGATGGATCAAGTTTTCGATCTGTTTGACACCTTGGGTGCCACGGACGAACAGTTAGACTTCCAAGTGGTTTACGCATCAGCGCTAAATGGTTGGGCGAGCCTAGATGAAGCGACCGAAGGCGACGATATGGAGCCGTTGTTCAACGCGATCGTGGACAACGTCGATGCGCCTGACGTCGACATTACTACGCCATTGCAAATGCAGGTGTCTCAGCTTGATTATAACGCCTATGTCGGTGTTATCGGCGTGGGTCGAATTACGCGTGGCTCGGTGAAACCGAACCAGCAAGTGACCATCATCAGTGCCGATGGCAGCAAGCGCAATGGTAAGGTAGGTAGCGTCTTGGGTTACCTCGGCCTTGACCGTACTGATGTCGATGAAGCCTCAGCGGGCGACATTATTGCTATTACGGGTCTGGGCGAGCTAAAGATTTCAGACACTATCTGTGATCCAAGCAACGTTGAAGCGCTCCCCGCACTGACCGTTGATGAGCCAACTGTGACCATGACGTTCCAAGTCAACACCTCGCCGTTCGCCGGCCTAGAAGGTAAGTACGTGACGTCACGTAATATCCTTGAGCGTTTGCAAAAAGAGCTGGTCCACAACGTGGCGCTGCGTGTTGAAGAGACCGAGAACCCGGATAAATTCCGTGTATCAGGTCGTGGCGAATTGCACTTGTCGATCCTTATCGAGAATATGCGTCGCGAAGGCTTTGAGCTTGCCGTATCTCGCCCTGAAGTGATCATCAAAGAAGAAAACGGTGAGAAATTTGAACCGTTTGAAACCGTGACCATTGACGTGCTCGAAGAGCATCAAGGTGGCGTTATGGAAAGCATCGGTCTGCGTAAAGGCGAGCTGAGCAACATGCTCCCAGACGGTAAAGGCCGTGTACGCATGGACTTTGTGATGCCATCACGGGGTTTAATTGGTTTCCAAACCGAGTTCTTAACCCTGACCTCTGGTTCGGGCCTGATTTATCATACCTTTGACCATTACGGTAAATTCAAAGGGGGTGATATTGGCCAACGTATCAACGGTGTATTGATCTCAAACGCCGCAGGTAAGGCACTGACTTATGCCTTGTTTAACCTACAAGGCCGTGGTCGCTTGTTTGCTGAACACGGTGATGAAGTGTACGAAGGTCAAGTTATCGGTATTCATAACCGCGCCAATGACTTGACGGTTAACTGTCTGAAAGGTAAGCAATTGACTAACGTGCGTGCCTCGGGTACCGATGAGGCGCAGGTATTGAGCCCAGCGATCAAGTATACCTTGGAGCAAGCGCTTGAGTTTATTGATGACGATGAGCTGGTTGAAGTTACGCCAGAAAGCATCCGTATTCGTAAAAAGCTGTTGACTGAGACAGACCGCAAGCGCGCTGGTCGTAAAGGTTAATCGCGTTATATCATCATGTGACTGAGTCACCAGATTCTGTCCCAAGATTAAAGGCACCGTTAGGTGCCTTTTTTTGATCGCAGCGAGCGAGAAGTAAATCATGTACACTCATTACGCGTAAAACGGGCACAAGATAAAGGTGGAAGGATGCGCATAATTGGGACGCTAAATCAGAAAACGTGGCATGACAGCCGTAATTGGTTGAAAGCGATGCTCACGCATTTGTGGCAGCGTATGGGCGAAGACAGGCTCACGGTGAGTGCCGGTTATATGGCGTATGTCACGCTGCTTTCTTTGGTCCCCTTAGTCACTGTCGTGTTGTCTGCTTTTTCGAGTTTCCCGGGATTTTCTCAAGTGGGTGATACCTTACAAACATTTGTGATCAATAATTTTGTTCCCGCCGCCGGTGAGGTGGTGGCACGCTATCTCAACCAATTTGTTGCTAACGCCGGTAAGATGACCGCTGTTGGGGTTAGTTTTTTGTTTGTGGTCGCGATTATGCTGATCTCGGCGATCGACAAAAGTTTGAACCACACGTTTAAAATTCAGACCAAACGGCCGATGATGATTGCGTTCTCAATCTATTGGATGGTGCTCACGTTAGGGCCTATTTTGATTGGTACTAGCATCGCGCTGAGCTCTTACTTAACGTCTTTGTCGTTATTACAGACAGGGCTGGCGAATGATTTGTTTACCACCTTACTCCGAATCCTGCCTTTTCTTTTAACCACGCTCACCTTTATGGGATTATATACCCTGGTACCCAATACTCGCGTGCGCCTTCGCCATGCCTTGGTCGGTGCGGCTGTGGCGAGTGTGCTATTTGAGCTAAGTAAAAAAGTATTCGCGCTATATGTTGCCCACTTTCCCTCGTATCAATTAATTTACGGCGCTCTGGCCGTGGTGCCCATTCTGTTTGTGTGGGTGTATTTTAGCTGGTGTATTGTATTATTCGGCGCACAAGTTACCGCGACTTTAAGAGAGTCGGAGACTTGGTGGCCAAGTGGCACCTCGCCAGCGGTTAACAATCAGTCAGCCGGTTTGGCTGAGCCATCCCATCCTTTAATCAATCAAGCGGAGGCGCCTTATGATTGCCCTAATTCAACGCGTGAGTGAAGCCAATGTCACTGTCGACGGTGAGATCCTCGGTGCGATAGGGAAAGGGCTGGTGGTGCTTCTGGGCGTCGAAAAGGGCGATACCGATGCGGATGCCGCGAAACTGGCGCATAAAGTCAGAGGTTATCGTGTGTTTGAAGACGATAATGGCAAAATGAATCTCAATGTGTCTCAGTACGGCGGTGAATTGTTGGTGATATCGCAGTTTACCCTGGCTGCCGACACAAAAAAGGGCATGCGTCCGAGCTTCTCGGGGGCATCGCCTGATGAAGCAGAACGTTTGTACACGGTATTTTGTCAGGATTGCCAGCGTGCAGGGTTAAAAACGCAAACGGGTCAATTCGCCGCTGACATGAAAGTCAGCCTCGTTAATGATGGTCCTGTGACTTTCTGGCTTCAGGTATAACCACGCGCCTCACAAGGAGAGACAGGCATGTTTAGAATCGTTACCCCGCGCACAGAGCAAGAGCTAGCGCGTTATTATGATTTTCGTTATCGGATGTTAAGAGAACCATGGCATGCGCCGCGTGGTTCAGAGCGCGATGCGTATGATGTTAATGCGTGCCATCGTATGATCGTAGACAGTGATGACGCGCCGGTCGCGATTGGACGCTTGTACTTAACCCCAGACAATGACGGCCAAATCCGATATATGGCGGTGTCACCAGATTATCGTAATCGTGGTTTAGGGGCCTTAGTGCTCATGGCGTTAGAGTCGTTGGCGCGGGAAGAGGGCGCTAAGCGTCTGGTGTGCAGTGCGCGTGAAGAGGCGGTGAGCTTTTATGCGCAACACGATTTCCTCCGTCAGGGCGATCTGAGTGACGAGCGAGGACCGATACGTCATCAGCAGATGGTTAAACCCTTGGATCCGTTATCGGATGTGGTTCGCCGTCCCGAGTGGTGCACCGAGCTTCAGCAGCGTTGGCAAGCACACATTCCGATTAGCGACAAAATGGGGGTCAAAATTAGCCAGTTCACTGGCTACAGCTTTGAAGTGAGCGCCAATTTAAACGCCAATTTAAACCCTCGCCAAACCATGTTTGCGGGCAGTATTTTCAGCCTTGCGACGTTAACCGGTTGGGGTATGGTATGGCTATTGATGAAAGAGCGCCAACTCAGCGCGGATATTGTCCTAGCGGATAGCCATATTCGCTACCGTCGTCCGGTTGCAGAACGGCCCCGGGCGAGTGTGTCACTCGATAACCTCAGTGGCGAGCTCGATCGATTAGAAAACGGACGCCGTGCCCGTGTGACGTTAGAAGTCGATTTTTTCAGTGGTGATGAAAAAGCCGGTGTGTTTACCGGCACCTATGTCCTGCTCCCCTCGGATGATGGCGCTACCGCACAACCTGCTCCACAATTGACCTTGTTACGCTAACGAATGCGTGGGGCGTCCGTGCGATAAATCGGCCACTGGATGGATAAGCGTGTCTCGCCTTGCAGTGCGCCGGTCAGTTGGCCGCGATCAGCATCAATGGATAAAGTCTCAAACGGGAAAGTCTGTTGTTTGTCCTTCTTGGGGCTTGGCTGTTGCAGCCAAGCGCTTATTTGTGTGGCCCAATTTGTGTCTGAGTCTGCATGGGTTTTTGCATCTAAGAAGGTGATATCCATCTCGCCATTGAGCCCCACATTGAAGCTTTCTCGATCCGCTGCCAGCCCTGACCACTTTGCCTCAATATCATGAAACCCTGTCAGGGGGAGGGGCCAATCAAACCAGTCTTGATAAACAGAGAGCGGAATTTGTAACCCATCCACAAGCAGTGACCATGGTTGACTAGGGGCGCTTAAGTCCCAGGTTCCTGATACAGCCAGTTGGCCATCAGGGAAGCCCAGTAATAGCTGCTGGAGAGTTAATTTCCCTTGATCGGCATCGAGGCGCAAATAGGGCTCAGCCAGCCAATGCTGATTGATGCTGGCGTGGCTTGCGCTGGCGGTTAAACTGCCATCGGTTAAGCGCCATTGTTTGAACGGGGATAGCTGCAATGCGCGTCCATTAACATCAATGCCACTGATTTTGATAGGAAACTGCGGCGATAAGGCCAGCCATTGATTATGTTTCAGTGATACGTCGTCAATGAACAGTGTCTCTGGCCACTCCGGGAGTGCCGCCATCAGCGGAGAAAGCACTGCGTGACTGAGTGTCAGGTTATTGGCTTGTAGCTTATCAATCTGCCAATGACGCTTAGAAAAGTGCCCGGATAGCCCGACAAATCCTTCTTGCCATTGACTGGTCAACTGATGGATCACCCAGCTTTCGCCGTGACGTTCAATATCCCCAAGCGGTTGATCCCAAGTCTGCGTGTGCCAGCGGATATAGTCAGCGTTGAATGATGCACGCAGCTTAGGCTGTTGCCACCAAGGCGTCTTTGGCGCAATGGTGATGTGCTCGGCCGATAAGGTGAGGCCATTCACCGAAAACTGTTCGGTTTCGGCACTGAGTTGGCGAATATCAGTACGGTCGATGGTTAACGTGGTTGTGTGGGGCCATTGCAATAAGGCGTTGGACACGCGTTGATACGTGTCTTCCCCGTCGATAATGACATCGCTCAGGGTTAACTGGGTTAAGGCGAGCGCACCTGGCTGCCAATGGCCTTGGGCGCTGATCGCGGCACCTTGCCACTCAAAAGACACGCCGCGGAATTGCCAACCGTTAGGCGCTGGTGTGGCATCGACTAAAAGTCGGGAGGCTTGTAGCCCATGCCAGTCGACTTGTTTGGCCTCCCATTGCGCGCGGCCGCGAACTGATCCTAAGGGGGCTTGTCCTTTGTGCCAATCATCGAGCTGAGCGCTGACTTGCTGCGCTTGCCAGCCTTGTCCTTGCAGGGAAAGATCATTAAAAAGGACACGACCAATGGTAAGCGTCGCCGGTAGCATATCGAGAGACGTTATGGCCCGATCGGTCAGGTCAAGGCTTAGACCGTCAATCCTTACCCATTGCAGGTGAGACCATCGTTCGACAGAGAACTGTACACGCGCCGTATTGGCCTGCCAGTGTTGATGGCCATATTGGTAATTCGGTTGCGTCAGAGTGAGGTGAAGCGGGCGTTGCCAGTGATAGTCCACCTGTTCTGCCGTTAAGGTGCCTGGCAGTATAGGGGTGATAAGGGCAGTGAAAACCTGGGTGGCGTGTCGCGTATGGAGCAACACAAAAATCACTGACAGTGAGATTATGATTAGGATAAAAAAGCTGGCAAAGAGTTTGGCCAGGATGCGCATGAATGAATCCTATCAGGCAACGAGTAGCAGTAAGATTGGCGCAAAAGTTGCCAAACTTCAACCAGTCAACCAGTCAACCAGTCACTCTGAGGAATAGCGCCCCATATCGCATCAGCAATATGGGGCTAGGGGTTAGTCTAACTGTGGACCTGCAGCGACCAAGGCTGCGCCTTCTTCGGTATCTGTGTATTTATCGAAGTTATCGATAAAGCGTGTGGCCAGGTCTTTCGCTTTGCTTTCCCATTGCAGCGGGTCAACATAGGTATCACGCGGGTCAAGAATGCCGTCGCTCACTTCGTCTAGCGAGACAGGAACTTCCAAATTAAAGATTGGAATTACCTTGGTGTCGGCTTTTTCGATCGAGCCGTCTAAAATCGCGTCGATGATCGCGCGGGTATCTTTGATGGATATCCGCTTGCCTGAGCCATTCCAGCCTGTATTGACCAGATAGGCTTCAGTCCCTGCCGCCTCCATGCGCTTGACCAATACTTCCGCATACTTGGTGGGGTGCAAGGTCAAAAATGCCGCGCCAAAGGCCGCTGAGAAAGCAGGCGTGGGTTCAGTAATGCCGCGCTCGGTACCTGCTAACTTCGCGGTAAAACCAGATAAGAAATGGTACTTGGTTTGTTCAGGCGTCAATTTAGACACCGGTGGAAGTATGCCGAATGCATCCGCAGACAAGAAAATCACCTTGTTGGCATGGCCGCCTTTTGAGACCGGCTTCACAATATTATCGATATGATAAATGGGGTATGACACGCGGGTGTTTTCTGTCTTCGAATTATCGTCAAAATCGATGCGGCCGTCGCCACGGACGGTGACGTTTTCTAATAACGCATCACGGCGGATGGCGTTATAGATATCTGGCTCAGCCTCTTTAGATAACTTGATGGTTTTGGCATAGCAGCCCCCTTCAAAGTTAAAGACGCCCTGATCGTCCCAACCATGTTCATCGTCACCGATAAGCTGGCGCTTAGGATCGGTGGAGAGTGTGGTTTTCCCGGTTCCAGATAGCCCGAAGAAGATGGCAACGTCGCCATCTTTGCCCATGTTGGCGGAGCAATGCATCGATGCGACATCTTGCAACGGCAAGAAGTAGTTCATCATCGCGAACATGCCTTTTTTCATTTCACCGCCATACCAAGTACCGCCAATAAGCTGCATCCGTTCGGTGAGGTTGAAAACGGTAAAGTTTTCTGAGTTTAGGCCGTGTTCACGCCATTGGTTGTTCACGCATTTGGCACCATTCATCACCACAAAGTCGGGCTCGAAATCTTTAAGCTCTTCCTCGGTTGGACGAATAAACATATTTTTGACGAAGTGCGCCTGCCAAGCCACTTCGGTGATCACGCGAATACGTAATCGTGTGTTGGGGTTGGCACCGCAATAGCCATCAACGACAAACAGGCGTTTATTAGAGAGTTGTTGTGTGACCAGTGCCTTGAGATCATTCCATACCGCTTGATCGATCGGTTTATTATCGTTTTTGCCTTGATCCGACCACCACAGGGTATCGCGCGTGGTGTCATCACGAACAATGTACTTATCTTTGGGAGAACGGCCGGTAAAAATACCCGTGTCTACCGACACCGCGCCGAGTTCGGTCACTACGCCTTTCTCGTAGCCTTCCAGCCCAGGTTTGGTTTCTTCTTCGAACAACTGCTCATATGAGGGGTTACGGATGACTTCTTTGACATTTTCCAGACCATAACGGGAAAGATCGATGTCAGCGACCTCAGATTCGACGTTCAGGACAGTCATAGGTGCTCCTTGAGGTAAGATGGTGTTAACTGTCTTTGTGCTAGCAACCTGAAATATAGATTCAGGAACTGACTCCATAGATGACGACAGACTGGGGTTATTGTGATTGTAGGGTACGGACCACCAGCTGCCATGTCATAGACATGGTAACGCTTAGTTAAACGTTTGCGCTACCCAAAGACCTATTATTGTTTGTACAAAAATAACGCGCAGAAAAATGTGAGTTAAGTCGGGAAGGAATAAGAAAAAAGCCAGCGTTGTGCTGGCTTTTGAGCTTGGTCAAGCTTATTTACTTCGAAGCGCTAAAAATGTAGCACGTGGTTATTGCATTTGAGAGGAGGAGCTGGCGTTTTGCTCAAAAATTGCCGCCACATCAACGCTATCGAACGCATAGTCAGTGCCACAGTAATCACAGTGCAAATGGATCGTACCCATTTCCGCGACCATTTTGTCGACTTCACTGCGCTCAATCGCGGCAATAGCACCGGCACTGCGTTCACGGGAGCAACTGCATTTAAACACCACATCTTGTGCCGGATACAGGGTGACTTTCTCTTGATGGTACAGACGGTATAAGACATCTTTGGCGCTGAGGCTGAAAAGTTCATCATTTTTAATCGTTTCAGTCAGCTGGGCAAGGTGATCAAAGTCGCCTTCGTCGCCTTTATCGTCAGGCAACACTTGCAACATCATACCGGCCGCATGCGGCTTGCCGTCAACCTCTCCCGTGCGTAACCAAAGACGGGTCATTAACTGCTCTGAGCGTGCGAAGTAATCTTCCAAGCAACCTTGTAAATGATCCGACTCTAAGCCAACAATGCCTTGATAGCGCTCGCCATCGACAGGCTCAATGGTAATGACCAGTTGGCCCTTGCCCATCATTTCTGGCAAGGTCGCATCCTCTTT
The DNA here is from genome assembly GCF_001996265.1 of Salinivibrio sp. MA440. NCBI lineage: Bacteria > Pseudomonadati > Pseudomonadota > Gammaproteobacteria > Vibrionales > Vibrionaceae > Salinivibrio > Salinivibrio sp. MA440. The sequence continues at coordinate 16,753 of NZ_MUFI01000033.1, read as the reverse complement.
GACGTCACCTTTCACCCGTGCGGTGCCGCGCAGTTGCTGATGGTGATCACCATTAATGACCGCCAGCGACACAGGACCATCTCCCTGCAATTGCACCGTGATCGAGCCATTAAATTTGAGTGTTGCGGTAAGCAGGCTGGTGGCGGCCAACATTTCACCCAGTAAAGCATTCACCGGGGCTGGAAAATTTTGATTCTCCAGGATGCGTTGATAGGTTTCGTCGAGCTTGACTAGCTCACCACGCACAGACACATCTTCGAATAGGTAACGGTGTAATTGATCGTTTGACATGCAATCTCTCTCCGGCAATGGCGCGACTTTCGGCCTTAGTCTATGCCTTGTTTAAACTTACGAATATCTCGGCGTTGCTTTTTATCCGGTCGTCCATCGGGACGTGGATTATGGGCATTTAAGCGACGCATTTCCGTCTCGTGCTCACGTTTCTTTAGGCTCGTGTCGGTTTCTTGATACAAGGTTTGCGCGATCGGCGCGCCTTGACGTTGCTCCGATAACGCTAAAACAGCGATGGTTCTTTCATCATGGCCTTGGCGCAAGCGTATTTCAGCCCCAACCTCGACCATTCTGCTTGGCTTGGCACGTTGACCATTGTAGTGCACCTTGCCCCCATCGATCATATTGCGAGCAATAGAGCGTGTTTTATAAAAGCGAGCGGCCCACAGCCATTTATCTAACCTGACCGCTGTCAAAGGTGCTGATTTGCTTTTTTTCATCCCTCAACTCCTGCGCAATCTGGATCGGCGACATTAGCATAAAATTTACTTTAGAGCAGTATCACAGCATCAGCGCTCATCCTCCCGTCATCGCTGCGACTTCGGTAAAATAAACACGCTATAAATGAAAAAGTCTCAAGATCACAATGTGTTTTTGCTAGTATGTCCAGCTTTTCGTAATCTAATCGTGGAATCTAATGGCGAAAAAGGCCATCAATAGGCATGTGGTGTCATTAATTGGTTTTAAAAGGATGATCCAGGCAGGAAGCCCTCAACGAACAATCTCGATGTCTGCACTGACACGCGGTCGGGTACTGCTGTGCCTAAACGGTGGGCTAGTACTTTTACTGGCTTGGCTTATTGGGCGGCTGGTGTGGCATGTCTACACGCCTCCCGCGGCACCTATCTTGCCGTCGAGTAGTCAGGTTGTGACGAGCCAAGTCGCCAGTAAGGGGGCCTTTTCATTGGCGCCCGCGATTAATGCCCAGCTATTTGGTCGATTCCAAGCTTCCGCGCAACAGCGCCAGCAGTCGGTTAGCCAAGTGCCTGAGACCCGTTTACAGCTTACTTTAGTCGGCGTGGTGGCTTCCAATCAGCCTGCTCGGGCATTAGCGGTGATTGCTAACGGTGGTCAACAAGCAACCTATGGTGTGGGTGAGCAAGTTAAAGGTACCCAGGTCAGTGTCGATCAAGTCTTGTCCGATCGCGTTATCCTTCGTCAAGGCACGCGTCGTGAAGCCTTGTTGATGCCGGGTGTGGAGGCCGACAGTACACCGCAAACCGTGTTCTCTTCTTCTGAGGGTAACTATACGCCCCCAAAGCCGACGCCAATCTCAAGGCAGACCAGCCCTGACTGGCCTGCCGACTTAGCGCGACAGCTTGCCAGCAATCCTCAGCGGTTATTTGATTATGTCCAGTTAGCGCAGGTCGGCGATGCCAAACAGTTAAAAGGTTTTCGTCTTACACCAGGAAAAAATCCGGTGTTATTTGAGCAATCGGGGTTACAGCCGGGTGATATCGCCGTCGCTATTAACGGTCTAACACTGAGCCGTTCGGTGGCGCTTCCCGATATTCTCAATCGCATTCAACAACAGGGCACGCTTGATTTAGTCGTCGAGCGACAAGGGCAGCAACATGACATTTCGATTCAACTATAAATTACCACAACCGCCCCGTGCGGCTTTAGGAGTGTGACGTGAACGTAAAGCAACGACTGATCCCCTATCTGATGGCCGCAAGTCTGCTTTTCTCTGGCCTACCGGCGGGAGCGGCAGAATTTAGTGCCTCGTTTAAAGGCACGAACATTCAAGAGTTTATCGAAATTGTAGGGCGCAACCTCGAGAAAACCATTATCGTTGATCCCTCGGTACGCGGCACCATTAATGTACGCAGTTACAATACGTTAGACGATGAACAGTACTACCAATTTTTCCTTAACGTGCTCGAAGTGTATGGCTTTGCGGTGGTTGAGATGGAAAATGGGATTGTTAAAGTTGTTCGCGACAAAGATGCGAAAACCTCGCCCGTTCCCGTGGTTGGAGAAGGCGATAACGTGGTCGGTGACGAAGTCGTGACGCGCGTGATTGCCGTAAAAAATGTCTCGGTGCGCGAGCTATCCCCTTTGTTGCGTCAGCTGATCAATAATGCGGGGGCAGGGAACGTGGTGCACTATGATCCTGCCAATGTCATTATGATCACCGGTCGTGCCGCGGTGGTGAATCGGCTCACCGATATTATTCAGCGTGTCGATCAAGCAGGCGATAAAAAAGTGGAAGTGGTCCGCCTTGACCACGCGTCAGCCGCGGAAATGGTACGGATCGTCGACACCCTCAATAAGCGAGACAACGCCAACACCCGCCCTGAGCTTTTAGAACCACGTATTGTTGCGGACGAGCGCCTGAATGCGGTGTTGGTTTCTGGCGAGCCCAAAGTCCGTGAGCGCGTGATTGAACTTATCCGACAACTCGACCAAGAAATGGCGACGACCGGCAACAGCCGGGTGATTTATCTGCGCTATGCGAAAGCGGAAGACGTCGTAGATGTATTACAAGGCGTCTCCGATAATCTGTTAAAAGAAAAAGAGAAGAAAAACCAACCGAGCGTAAATGATCAAGCGGTACAAATTTCCTCGCACCAAGGCACTAACTCGCTGGTGATCACCGCGCCACCTGATATTTTAAAAACCCTTGAGAGCGTGATTTCTCAGCTCGATATTCGCCGCGCACAAGTGTTGATTGAAGCGCTAATCGTCGAAATGTCGGAATCCGATGGGGCGAACCTCGGCGTACAGTGGGGCTCGCTTGAAAACGGTGGGATTCAGTTTAATAACACAGGTGTCGGCATTTCGAGTTACCTCGGTGGGCAGGAAGCCACCAAAGATAGAACGCGAACCGAGACACGCGTCATCGATGGTGAGGAAAAAACCGTTGAGATCACTGAATCAGGCGATTACTCCGCACTTAATGAAGTGTTAGGTGGGTTAAATGGCTTGGCTGCCGGCGTAGTCATGGGCGATTGGACCGCCTTGGTGACCGCGGTAGCGTCGAAAAACGAGTCGAATATTTTGTCGTCGCCCAATTTGATGGTGCTTGATAACCAAGAAGCCTCGTTTATTGTCGGTGAGGAAGTGCCGGTGATTACTGGTTCGCGGACAGGCTCAAATAACGATAACCCTTTCCAAACCGTTGAGCGTAAAGATGTGGGGATCAAGCTAAAAGTCACCCCGCAAATCAACGAAGGCTCCGCGGTGTTGCTCGATATTGAGCAAGAAGTCTCGAACGTGCTTGGCGCCAGTGGCGCGGTGGATGTGCGCTTTGGTAAACGTCAACTGAATACATCAGTGATGGTCGGTGACCAACAAATGATTGTATTAAGTGGCTTGATTGACGAACGTACGGTCGAAAGTGAATCCAAGGTGCCACTGTTGGGGGATATTCCCATTTTAGGGCACTTGTTTAAGTCGACCTCGACCGAAACCGAAAAGAAAAACCTGATGCTGTTTATTAAGCCGACCATTATTCGTACCGGTTTGACCGCAGACGGGGTGACTCAACGCAAATACAACTATATCCGCGCCGAGCAATTACAGCGCGCCCAAGATGGCGTTAAGCTGATGCCTGACGCTGAAAAACCGGTCCTGCCTGATTACAACAGCGAAGCGGTGATGCCGGCCGAAGTACGTATGCTACAAGCGGAGTTGGAAGGATGAGTGAGCGTGCTGCGGCGCTAGCGGCTGAACCGGTGACAACCTGGCAGTTACCCTTTGGCTTTGCGCGTCGTCACGGTGTGGTGGTCTTGGCCGATAACGACACCCCGCGTTTATTGTGTTTAGCGTCGGTAACACCGCAGACCTTGGTGGAGGTGCAACGTGTTCTGGGTACGGATATCGCCCCGGAATGGGTGTCGGATGCTGACTTTGAGCACCATCTGACTCGCCTTTATCAAAGAGACAGCGCCGATGCACAACAGCTAATGGCTGACATTGGTGCGGATGCCGACAGCGACGACTTTTTCTCGTTGGCCGAAGAGCTGCCGCAAAGTGAAGACTTGCTTGAATCGGAAGACGACGCGCCGATCATTAAGTTGATTAACGCCATGTTAGGCGAAGCGATTAAAGAAAGCGCGTCTGACATTCATATCGAAACCTTTGAGCATGCGTTATCGATCCGTTTTCGCGTTGACGGGGTGCTGCGTGACGTTCTATCCCCCAGCCGCAAGTTGGCCCCCTTATTAGTGTCTCGCGTCAAAGTGATGGCAAAACTGGATATTGCCGAAAAACGGGTCCCACAAGATGGGCGTATTTCGGTCCGTATTGGTGGGCGAGCGGTGGATGTGCGGGTGTCGACCATGCCCTCGTCTCACGGCGAACGTGTCGTCATGCGTTTGCTGGATAAGAACGCCGTCCAACTGGATCTCGCGCAGTTGGGCATGGTGCCCAGCTTGCACCAAGATTTTCGCGCACTGATTCACAAACCTCATGGTATTTTGCTCGTCACCGGTCCGACTGGGTCGGGGAAATCAACGACCTTGTATGCTGGATTACAAACCATTAACAGTGAGGATCGCAATATCCTCACCGTGGAAGATCCGATCGAATTTGATCTGGCGGGTATCGGTCAGACCCAAGTCAATCCCAAAGTCGATATGACCTTTGCGCGAGGATTGCGCGCTATGTTGCGTCAAGATCCTGACGTGGTGATGGTGGGTGAAATTCGAGACTTAGAAACCGCACAAATCGCCGTACAAGCCTCACTGACCGGTCACTTAGTGATGTCGACACTGCACACCAACACGGCGATTGGCGCGGTGACACGCTTACGTGATATGGGCATTGAGCCTTTCTTGTTGTCCTCCTCGTTACTCGGCGTGCTGGCCCAGCGCTTGGTCCGCACCTTATGTCCACGGTGCCGTATCCCTTATCAAGCCGATAGCTCGCAGCAGCCGTTATTTGTCGAGCTAGGCTTGGCGAACCCCGGCGAGGCGATCACGCTCTATAAAGCGGATGGCTGTGAACACTGTCACCACAAGGGCTACCGAGGCCGAACCGGGATTCATGAATTGCTGACAGTCGACGAGAAGGTGCAAGCGCTGATCCATCATGATGCGGGCGAGCATGCGATAGAAGAAGCCGTGCGTGCGCAAAGTCCGAGTATTCGCTATGACGGCCTAACCAAAGTGCTGCAAGGGCAAACCACCCTTGAAGAAGTGATTCGTGTCACCAAGGAGGGCTAATGGGCGCATTTGACTATCAAGCGTTAGACGCGCGAGGGCGTAAGCGTAAAGGGGTGATTGAAGCCGATACTGCACGACAAGCGCGTCAGCAGCTGCGTGACAAAGGCTTTACCCCGCTCGACGTCAATGCAACGCGTCGTCAACGCGCCAACCAAAAGGCATCGGCGTCGCAGCCACTGTTCAGTCAACGAAACCGCGGTATTCGTACACAAGAGCTGTCGTTGATCACCCGCCAATTAGCGACCTTAATCGATGCCTCTATGCCACTTGAAGAGTGCTTAAAAGCAGTGGCAGAGCAAGCGGAAAAACCGCGAATAGGCAGCATGATGACCAGTGTTCGAGCGCGAGTGATGGAAGGGTACACCTTGGCTGATGCGTTAGCCGATTACCCACAGGTGTTTAATGAACTCTATCGAGCGATGATTGCTGCCGGTGAAAAAGCGGGGTATTTATCCACCGTATTATCACGCTTGGCTGATTATGTTGAGAACCGTCAGCGCATTCAGTCCACGCTGTTACAAGCCATGTTGTATCCCGCCATTCTCACCTTCTTTTCGGTGGTGATTGTCGCCTTTTTACTGGCCACCGTGGTGCCTGATATTGTCGGCCAATTTGTTCAAACCGGTCAGGCGCTGCCGGCATCCACCCAATTTCTATTGAATGCCAGTGATTTTATTACCGACTGGGGGATTTGGGTGGTGAGCGCACTGATCCTTATCGGTGTCAGTATCCGAGCCTTGCTTAAGGATACGCAGCGACGCTTAGTGTGGGATAAAAAAATACTATCCTTACCGGTGATTGGCCGGGTGGCTCGCGGCCTGAATACATCCCGTTTTGCGCGTACCTTGGCAATATGCACGGCCAGTGCCATCCCGTTATTAGATGGGATGAAAGTCGCCGCGCAAGTGATGAGTAATCAATACGTCCGCATGCGCGTATTGGAAGCTGCGGATAAAGTGCGGGAAGGTGCCAGTTTGCGTGTCGCTTTGGATCAGTCGCGCTTATTTCCTCCCATGATGCTGCACATGATTGCCAGTGGTGAACGCAGTGGTGATCTTGAGCCCATGCTCTCTCGTGCCGCGGATAACCAAGATAAAGATTTTGAAGCCCAAGTGAATGTGGCACTAGGTATATTCGGCCCGTTGATGATCGTATTAATGGCAGGATTGGTGCTTTTTATTGTCGTGGCCACCTTGATGCCGATTATTGCCATGAACGATATGGTCGGATTGTAATTTTATAATGATAAATAAGGAGAACAAGATGCGTCGTCAACACGGTTTTACCCTGCTCGAAGTGATGGTCGTGGTGGTGATTATTGGCTTATTAGCAAGCTTTGTCGCCCCCAATTTGCTCGGTAATAAAGATAAAGCCGCGGTCAAAAAGGCGATTGCTGATGTCAGTGCGCTTGAAAATGCTCTGGACATGTACAAACTGGATAACAACCAATATCCCACCACCGATCAAGGCTTAGACGCGTTAGTGAACAAACCGCAAAGTGAGCCGGTACCGCGCAGCTATCCGGATCAAGGCTACATTAAGCGCTTGCCACAGGACCCATGGAATAACGATTATCGCTATGTCAGCCCAGGTGAACATGGGGTGATTGATATTTTCTCGTTAGGCGCGGATGGCCAAGAAGGGGGCGACGGTGTCAACCAAGACATCGGCAACTGGAACCTTAACGAGCTGCAATAAGATGCGCCAAGCGGCAGGTTTTACCCTCCTGGAGATCTTACTGGTGGTGGTCATTATCGCTGTCAGTGCCTCTGGTGTGGTGATGGTGTTGCCAGAGCCTGCCGATACCCGCGCGCAAGAAGCGGGGCAAGCGTTACACCAGCGGATGAAGCTATGGGCCGAGCAAAGCTGGCTCGAGGGGCGAACGTATGGCGTGCGCATCAATGAGCATGATTATCAGCTGTTAACGTTGGGGGAAGACAAGTGGCGCCCCGTGCGCAGTGAACGCTGGGCAACCCAAGGGACCTTGCCAGCGCAAAGCCGGTTTTCTCTCACCATGGACGGCTTTGGTTGGCAGCAACAAGACCGCTTGTTCGAAGATAAGCCTCTGTTTGAGAACCTGTTTGATGACGAGGGTGAGCAGCCCGTGGCCCCACCACAGATCTGGTTATTGCCCAATGGTGAACTCACCCCGTTTACCTTACGAATCGACGTAGATGGCCGGGCCGCTTGGCAGCTTAAAGCCAATGAGCTGGCACAGTTTACTTGGCAACGGGTGGAGGACCGCTGATGCATGGCAAGACGCCAAGCCCCCAAAAGGGCATGACTTTGCTTGAGGTATTGGTGGCGGTGGCCATTTTTGCTATTGCGGCGCTCAGTGTCATGAAGGCGACGGGCCAGCATACTCGTTCGCTAGGGCGTTTAGAGCAAAAAACCTTAGCGGCCATGGTGGCGGATAACCAACTTGCTGAAGTCGTGCTCAGGGCTGACGTGCCAGAAAAGGCGACGCAAGGGACCACTGAGATGGCCGGTCAGCAATGGCAATGGCAACTCACGCCGGTGGCGACCGAAACCGGCCAACTGCGAGCGGTGGATCTGTCGGTGTCGGCCGCTGAGCAGAGCGATAACCCATTGGTGACCGTGAGGACGTATGTCGAGACGCGCTGAAAAGGGATTTACGTTACTTGAAGTCTTGTTGGCGTTGGTGGTATTTGCCAGTATCAGCCTGACGGCTTATCAAGTGCTACAAACCGTACAACGCAGCAATGTGCAATCGCGTGAAGTCGGCGAAACCTTGCAGCGGTTGCAACGTGCGTTAGTGATCATGGACAGTGACTTTCGTCAAATGGCCGCGCGTCGTCAGCGTATCGACGGTCAAACACCGACCGAGCGACTGCTGATTGCCGGACGCGATGTTCTCCAAAGTGAACAAATGGGTATACGTTTTACGCGTACCGGTTGGATTAACCCGCAAGCGCGTTTTCCTCGCGGTGAAGTCGTCGCGGTTGGCTACCGACAACGGGACGGTCACTTAGAGCGCCTGCGTTGGCGCTATCCGGATCAGGCCGCAGGTGATGAGCCAGCGGTGGCCACCTTGCTCAGTGATATCAAAGCGCTCACGTTTCGGTTTTACGTGGAAGGCAATTGGCAAGAAAGCTATAACACGGCCCATGCTTTGCCCAAAGCGGTGCAAGTACGCTTTACTCATCCGCGTTACGGGCGGTTAGTCCGGACGTATTTGCTGGCGGGGCAAACGTTACCCGCGCCGCTGCAGCGGGAGGCACAATGACCCGACAGCGAGGCGCGGCGCTTCTTATCGTGATGATGATCATGGCGCTGATGACAGCGATTGCTGGCAGCATGGCGTCACGATTGTTTACCAATTACCATCGGGCGGAAAACCAGCTCCATTTTCAGCAAGTGTACTGGTACAGCAACGCGGTGGAAGCCCTTGCCTCTGCGGTATTACGCGAAAGTTTATCGGACAGTGATACGGTGAATGTAAACCAGGACTGGGCCCAGTCTGCGCGGACATTTCCGCTTCAAGGTGGCAAAGTTAGTGGTTACTTACAAGATGCGCAAGCCTGCTTTAACTTAAATAGTTTGCAGTTGCGAGGCGCAGCGTTAGGCGGTGAGGTGCCGTATGAAGTGCGCGTACTGCGTGCTTTAATCGGTAGCCAGGTCGACGATAGTTATCAAGCCGATGTGATTGCGCAAGCGAGTCGCGATTATATTGATGAAAATAATCAGCTTGATCAATCGTTAGGCGCGGAAGATGCTCACTACGAGAGTGTCCGTCCCGCTTACGTGACGGCTGATGCCGTGATTGCCGATGTCAGTGAGTGGCGCGCTGTTCGTGGAGTCAACGCTGAGGTCTTTCGTCAGTTATCACCGCAGCTGTGTGCGATTCCCTCTGCGGAGCTGATGGTGAACGTGAACACGTTAATGGACAAACAGGCTGCATTGCTATCGGCGTTGTTTACCCCGGCCCTGTCAGTTGAACAGGCAGAACAGGTACTGACCGAGCGCCCTGAGTCGGGTTGGAAAAGTGTCGACGATTTTATCGCTACCCTGACGCTGACTGATTTTGATGAGGCGGCGCGCAAGCAAGTGATGTCGCATTTAAGCGTGACAAGCCATTACTTTTTATTACACGCCGATGTGCACGTGGCCTCAGCCCAACGTCACATCCAGGCATTATTGCACTATCAAGACGACGGCCAAGTATCGGTTTTACGCCGTCGGTTCGGAGGAATGCGTGAGCGAGCGACTGATAATCAGGATCAGTGATGCCAGCCAACCCATTTATTGGGCGCAGGTGCGTACCAGCGATAACCAAGTGATGACGACCGGCACCTGTCAGCAGTTGTCAGCATTAACAGAACAAGCACAGACAAGACGTGTGGTCGTGCTGGTGGACAGTACCTGGCTGACGCTCACTTCGGTGACGTTACCGCCTGGCTCGCGCCGGCAACGAGACAAAGTCGTGCCCTATTTACTGGAAGAAGCATTAGCCGATGAGGTTGAGGCGGTGCATGTCACCCTGCTCGACGCCCAAGAAAACACCGCTCAGGTCGCGGTGGTGGCTCATCAGCAGATGCAAGCTTGGCAGCAGGCCCTTGATGCGGCCAATATCCATGCTCGCCAGTGGATCCCGGATGTGTTGTGTTTACCTTGGCAGCCTCAAACGTTGACGCTAGCGCCACTGGCCGATCAGTGGTTGTGCCGCTATCAACCCCATCAAGGTGTGGTTGGGCAGCGCGCATGGCTTGCCTTCTGGGCGCAAGCTTGGTGGCAACAGCCGGGCAATCAAACCGAGGGAGCGCGCGCGGCAGACACCGAGTCATCGACACTCAGCCTGCAGGTGTATGGCGCGCAAGACGCACACACCGAGTCGCCTTTGCCCATCGATGGCTTCCCGGTGCAGTGGCAGCAAAGTGAACCAACTATCAGTATGTTGGCCGCACAGAGTACCTCGGTGTCTGCCAATTTATTATCCGGCCCTTATCGGCCGCAAAGCCAGATGAAACAGCGATTCAAGCCGCTGATCCCCACCGCCGCGCTATTCGTGATGGTGATGGCGTTGTTGGGCGGCGAGCAATGGCTGGCACTTCGTGACACCCAGCAACAGGTGCAAGTGTTACGCTCGCAAAGCGAAGCCTTGTTTCGTGAGACGTTACCACAATACCAACGTATTCCAACCCGCTCGTATATGGTGCGGCAAATGGACGCTGAAATCGCCCGCCTAGCCGGGCAGCAACAGGATTCCGCGCTACTGCCTTGGTTGGCACAATTAGCGCCAATGCTGGATGATGTGCCTGGCCTTGAGCTCCAGGCGCTGCGTTATCAGGGTAATCGAGACGCGTTGATTTTACGCGCCAAAGGTCGAGACTTTGCGCAATTTGAGCGTTTGCGAGGAATATTGAGCGAGCATTATGCGACTGAGCTCGGCCAGCTGAACCGTAGTGGCGACGCAGTCAGTGGCGAGTTTACGTTAAGGAGCCCATCATGATGGCACGCATCCAAGCCCAGTGGCAGGCGATCAGTGTGCGCGAGCAGCGGTTATTACTGATCGCGGGTGGCGTGCTGGTCGTTAGTCTTTTGTACTGGGGAGTTATCGTCCCGCTTCAAACTCAGGCCGAAAAGGCCAATACCGCGCTAGCCAGCGAGCAGCACCTGTTGCGAGACGTTCAACAAAAGCGCACCCAAATCATGCAGCTGCGGGCGCAGTCAGGAAGCGGTCATCAAGCTTCTGCGAGCCGAACACAGCCATTAAACCAAGTCATCGCGGCCAGTGCTGGGGAATTTAACCTCACGATTACGCGCTTACAACCGGGTGAAGATAGCGTGCAGCTTGGGATTGAACCGCTGCCGTTTAACCAACTCCTCCGCTGGTTAGATCAACTGGCGAGTGTACATGGTATTCGCGTGGTGCGTTTAAGCACGGAAGCCACAGAGACGGCCGGCAAAGTTAAGGTGAATCGACTGCAGTTGGAGCGATAAAACAATGTGGAAAAAAGGCTTATTCGGCATAGGGTGTGTGCTTGTCTTTGTGGTCAGTGTTGTGGTGCACGCGCCTGCGTCTTTATTACGTCTAGCGCCTTTGCCCGATGCGATACACATCGGTGAAATCGACGGCACGGTTTGGCACGGGCAAGTCGAACAAATACGGTGGCAAAATTATACCCTAGGACCGGTGCAATGGGATGTGCAGTGGCATCGTTTAGTCACCGGCGCGACGTTTGAAGCGGCCATTCAGGTACGTAGCCCTGACGGGTTGCGAGGAAAAGGGAACCTTGGTTTTAACGGCTCGACACTGACGGTGTCACAAACGTTGGTGTCTGCGCCCGCGCAGCTATTAACAGGCGCTATCGCACTGCCCCCGGGCGTTGCGATTGATGGCATACTCGATCTGGTGCTGCGCGATGCCATCTTGGCTGAATCAGGGTGTCAGCAATTGCAAGGGCAAATCCAATGGCAGCATGCAGCATTGCAACTGCCGATGGGGCAGCTAGAAAATATTCCTGCGCAAGCCGCTTTATCCTGCGAAAATCAAGGTATTGCCGCGCACGGTGAGGGGCAGTCGGCGTCTTTAAGCAATAAGTTTTCATTGTCAATTACGCCGTCTGGGCGATACTCTGTATCGGGATGGCTAAAGCCGGGGCCTGACTATCCCGAGCCGATGAAGGCGCCATTATCTTGGTTAGGCGCGCCAGATCAACAAGGCCGCTATCGCTTTTCTTTTCGCGGCTAACAAGGCCTGATTGGCATATCAGCAAAGGGTGGCAAATCACACTATGACGCAGCGTAAACTTCCTCAAATCCTGTCGAAACAGGTCGTCGCCGCTTCTCGTTTGTTTAAGGTGGAGTCGTTAGCGCTCACGTTTAGCAATGGCGTTGAACGTACCTATGAGCGGATGAAACCCTCAGGCCGTAATGCGGTAATGATGGTGCCGGTTACCGAGTCAGGCGATCTCTTATTAGTCCGAGAATATGCTGCTGGGACAGAGCGCTATGAATTGGGATTCCCGAAAGGCTTAATTGACCCGGGTGAAGAGGCCGCGCAAGCGGCGGTGCGTGAGCTGAAAGAAGAAATTGGCCAGGGCGCGCGCGAATTGATCCCGTTGAAAGAGGTGGTCCTCGCGCCTTCGTACTTTTCCAGCCGTATGACCTTGATGTTGGCACGTGATTTGTATCCAGAAAGCTTGGAAGGTGATGAACCCGAACCGCTTGAGATCATTCGCTGGCCGTTAGCCCAAGCGGAAGAGTTACTGACCCATGGTGATTTCTGTGAAGCGCGCAGTATTACCGCACTGATGATGGCGCTGAAGTACTTACAAGCGGAGAGGTGAGGCATGGCATTGCCTGAGTTGTTGCCCGATGTGATTGAAATAACCCGCTCAGCGGGCCAGGTTATTCTCGATATTTATCAAGACGGTGATTTTGAAGAGATCACCAAAAGTGATCAAACGCCGGTGACCAGCGCCGATTTAGCTGCCCACAAGCTGATTACGGAAAAACTCACTGCGTTGACGCCGGATATTCCGGTATTGTCGGAAGAAGATTGCGGTGTACCCTTCAGTGATCGCCAACAATGGCAGCGATATTGGCTGATTGATCCACTGGATGGTACCCAAGAATTTATCGCTGGCAGTGGCGATTTTGCCACTATTATTGCGCTGGTGGAAAACAACCATCCGGTGATGGGCGTGGTCTATGCGCCTGTATCGGGTGTGACCTATTATGCGTGCCAAGATAAAGGGGCGTGGAAAATCACCCCTGATGGCGATATGCATCGCATCTCGACCATGAAGCGCGACGAAGCGATTACCTCGTTATCCATTGCGATCAGTCGTCGACAAGATATTCATGCGGTGACGGAAAAACTAGCGCCTGAAATTAATTACGATTTGATCCCTTTGGGCTCAGCCGCACTGAAAGCCTGTTTAGTGGCGGAAGGGGCGGTAGATTGTTATCTGCGTTTAGGACCGACCGGTGAGTGGGATACCGCCGCGACGCAATGCATCGTCGAGCAAGCAGGTGGACGGATCCTCAGCACAGAGCTTGACCCTTTGTCGTATAACGAGCGGGATTCACTGCAAAATCCAAACTTTATTGTTCTTGGTGATGAGTCGCTAGCGTGGTCATCTATTTTACGTCGCTAGAGACACCGCAGGTGTTTGAGAATACAGTCAACGGCACCGCTCTCGGTGCCGTTTTGCATGGATAAGAACAAAGCCGCTAGAACAAGCGATTGAGCCCATTAAGCGCCGCCACCCGATAGGCTTCTGCCATGGTGGGATAATTGAAGGTGGTGTTGACAAAATAATCGATGGTATTTGCCTCACCTTTTTGCTCGAAAATCGCTTGGCCAATGTGAATGATTTCCGAGGCACGTTCACCAAAGCAATGGATGCCAAGGATCTCGCGTGTTTCACGGTGAAACAGTATCTTTAAGCTACCGACATCCATCCCTGCAATTTGTGCTCGTGCTAGGTGTTTAAAAAGCGATCGGCCTACTTCGTAAGGGACTTTCTCTGCAGTGAGCTCCTGCTCGGTTTTCCCCACTGAACTGATCTCCGGAATGGTATAGATCCCAGTTGGAATATGTTCAATCAGGCGCACATTGGCATTGCCTTGGCAGATGGCTTCAGCCACCACACGGCCTTGGTCGTAGGCAGCACTCGCTAAACTTGGATAACCAATGACATCACCGACCGCGTAGATGTGACCGACCTCAGTGGCATAGCTTTCGCTATCGACATCAAGTTGACCGCGAGAATTCGGTGTCAGCCCGACGGATTGAAGATTAAGTTTGTCGGTATTGCCCGCGCGTCCGTTGGCATAGAGCAAACAATCGGCTTTCATTTTTTTGCCTGACTCAAGATGGACGACCACCCCATCTTCCGTGCCTTCAATGTTTGCATAGGTCTCATCGTTACGGATCATGACGCCGCTACTGCCAAAGTGATAGGACAAGGCATCAGAGATTTCGTTATCCAAAAAGGAGAGCAAGCGGTCTCGTGTATTGATTAAATCGACCTTCACCCCTAACCCGCGAAAAATCGAGGCATATTCACTGCCAATGACCCCCGCACCATAAATGATGACATGACGAGGGTCGTGCTCAAGCGACAAAATTGAATCACTGTCGTAAATACGAGGGTGAGCAAAATCAACATCTGCCGGTTGATAAGGGCGAGAGCCGGTGGCTATCACAAAGTGATCAGCCGTGTAGGTATCAGCGCTGCCATCACTATGATGAACCGCTAATGTGTGTGCATCAATAAATGTGGCACTCCCATGTAACAAGGTACATTGGTTGCGGTCGTAAAAGCCTTGGCGCATGCGCGTTTGTTTGCCAATCACTGAATCGGCATGACTTAGAATTTGTGCAAACGTGCTGTGTAGGCTTTTGGTGTTTTGGGTATAAATCGGACTTTGATTAAATTCGATGATCCGGCTAACCGTGTGGCGCAGCGCTTTGGAGGGAATCGTGCCCCAATGGGTACATCCGCCGCCAACCGTGTTTTCGCGCTCAATCACCGCGACGCGTTTGCCCGCTTTTGACAAACCCATCGCGGCCCCTTCACCGCCAGGGCCGCTACCAATAACGATCGCGTCAAAGTGATCTTTTGGGTGGGGACTCGACTTGCTCATAGGGCTCAGACCTTATTTTCATTATTGCAACATCCATTTATGACTAGTTTAACGCTAATTATCCGTAAGGTTAACTTTCGGTGCCCAATCTCTGGTGAAATTGGCGTTCGCGCGTGATGTAGGCTGGCTGATTTGCCGATAAAAATTGCGTATAGTGACACCATGGTGACCATGAGTTGGATATGATGGGGATTCGAGCAGAACAAAAAGAAAAAACGCGTCGATCTGTCATTGATGCGGCGTTTAGCCAACTCAGTGCTGAGCGCAGTTTCTCAGGCTTAAGTTTGCGCGAAGTGGCCCGTGAGGCAGGTATAGCACCGACTTCGTTTTATCGTCACTTCAAAGACATGGATGAGCTCGGTTTAACCATGGTCGATGAAGGGGGCTTGTTATTGCGCCAACTGATGCGCCAAGCGCGTCAACGTATCGCTGCGGAAGGCAGTGTGGTACGTACTTCCGTCGAAACCTTTATGGAATTTATTGAAAGTAGTCCGAATGTGTTTCGATTGTTGCTCCGTGAACGGTCAGGTACATCCGCTGCGTTTCGTGCTGCGGTCGCGCGAGAAATTCAACATTTTGTTGCGGAGTTAACCGAGTATTTACAGTCTCGCACACAGCTCACGTATGAAGAAGCGTACAATCAATCTGAGGCGTGTGTGATTTTAGTCTTCAATATGGGGGCTGAGGCCCTTGATCTCGACCCGCACGCACGCGCAGAATTGGCGGAGCGAATGGTGTTACAATTGCGCATGATAGCCAAGGGAGCTTACTGGTACCGTAAAGACCGTGAGCGGCGAGCCTTACAGGAAAAACTGTCATAAACAGGTGAAAACATGGAACACGAGCAAGTCAAATCAGAACGTAAATTCTTATTGCTGGCGCTAGTCACTGGCATTTGTGGAAGTGCAACGCTAGCCACCGTCTTTTTCAGTGGCGTGGCGTTTTCGATCTTCCCCATTCTCGCATTTGTACTGGCCATACATGCTTGTTATCAATTGCATGAACGACAGCCACTGACAGAAGGCACACCGCTGATTGCCTTTGCGTGTTTCCTGGTGGGGGCATTTGGCTATTCCGCCTTTATTCGCATGCAAATACCAGAGCTGGGCGGTAACTTCTTCTCGATCTTGGTCTCAATGGCGTTAGCCTTCTGGATTGGGCATAAGTTGGGCTTTTTCAGTCGCAAACAGACTGCAGAGACGGCCTCTGATTCCTAATCACCAGGGCTAAAAACAAAAAAAAGGCGTCCCTTTCGCGAGCGACGCCTTTTTTGTTTCTGGCTTTAGCGGTTTTATAGGCGCTCTAACCACACACCCGCTTCGGTATGGTGTATAGGAAGTTTAATATTTTAACAAAACCTATCGAAAAGAAGTCTCTTACCTCTAAAGCACAGTCAGAATTTCGAAAAATCATCGAAAACTGAATGAATATAACAGTGATAGAGTTAGCAGAACTCAATTATGTAACATTTGGTCACCATACCGTTGGGTGCGAAAGCAATAAAAACTTTAGCTTAGACGATCATTAAACAGAAGGAGAGTTCGATTGCACCCACCCCTCTTCAAAAGAGGCGAAAACAATCGCAATGATAACTAGAAATCATCAGTGTTCTCTCAGAACCGTAACTTTGTGATACTAAAAGATTGAACATTGGTTAGTATAAGAATTACTAT
>NZ_MUFI01000032.1:0-42350 GCF_001996265.1 Salinivibrio sp. MA440 | reverse complement strand
GCACTACCAAGGATAGTCGGGGAATGAAGTAGGCAATAAATGCAACCTTGTCTTCTGGGACAGTGTCTATTTCAATAACGAAATAACCAAGAATTGCGAGACCTACAATTGTGGTTAAAATTCCAAGACTAAGATTCAAATTCCCTCTTCTTCCAAGAGCGCTCGTTTCAGTATACAAGCGCTCCAGGGTTCTGGAGAAAACCTTCTCTATCTCTTTTGTTTGATCAGATGTTGCTGCTTCTTTCTTTACCTTATCTAAAAATTCTTGAGACGCCAGACTTGTTGACTCCTCTTGAATCTCTCTCTTGAGCAATGAAACTAATTCATTCTTATTTTCAGCACCAATTGCAGCGGTAATTGAGCTATTACTATCTAGCTCTGATTTAAGCCTTGAAACTTCCTTTTTCAGCAATTCAAGTTCTTTATTGCTGGCGCTGTCGCCATGCTCAATTCGATTTCTTAGCCTTCTGAGTTCGTCCTCATAGCGCAGATACTCACTAGTTGCATCGGCCTTCTTGGAAAATCCGGTTTGCAAATAGATCATTAGCACACCGAGGCCAGAAACAAGAAACATAAACGGCGTGATCAAGCCAAATATATCTCTATCTAACCCAGGTAATATCATGAGCTGATCATAGTTAGGCAAAAATACCGCGAGAAGCCCGAAAGTTACCCCAAGCATTGCTGGTACTGCCGCCAAAACAACCCTGAATCGTCTCTGACGTTCCGCCCGCCACTTTAAATACTCTTCTGACGGCTTTTCCATAAAATCATCTTTGCTTGAGTGTTCATTCATCTAACTCTTCCCTTATGGGTAACTCGGCCACCTAACGCTGGCGTAACGGGCCGATTTGTGGAGCGCAGCGGAACAAAGCGGTCCCGTTGACGCACTGGTTAAACACCGCGACCCTCAAAGATAGGTTTAAGGTGATATTGAACAAGGGCCTCTAGCAAGTTCAGCGCAAAACCGTCGCCCTGATCCTCTATCAGAAATTCCATTCTGGACATATTGTCCTTTATCCAACGCTGAAAATTCTCTTTGTTTAGTTCATCTATCTCGCGGTGCTTCTCCTCAGCGAAGCACCTCTTAAAACGTGCTTTATTCTTTATAATCGATTTTGGCATTGTGCTTGGGGTGGTCTCATCCAAGTTGTAGTGGTGTGAATTCCAGCGCGCTTTGCTCTTCGGACCTGCTTTTCCCACCTTGAAACAATGCTCTCCAGCCATGAACGCATAGACACCGCACATACCATGCTGTAAAGAGGTTGGGCTATGTGCCGGACCGTTGCCCATGAAACTTTGGGAAACTTCGATGCCCGTAATGCGTTTGAATTCCTCGGCTATTTGATCTGCAACTTCCTGGTTCATTGGTAAGACTTCTTACTGTTTAACATTGTATTAATGCGCGCGCTCGATTTGCCAAAACCGTTACACGCGTCTTTTTTCATCTAACTACTTATTATTAAACACATTTACAGCAATTAAAGCAATCATCTCGCCTGCAAAGTGTGCATGCCGCCTATCTCGGCTCAGGCGTTCACATTATCCCGAAACAGTACCACCTAACCCACAATGCGTTACCACGCAGGAGCGTGGGAACGAGATGATAGGCTCAGCAGCGCTCACGCTACCGCCCTTTGGTTAGCGGCGTCCAAAAGGCCTTATAGGGCGATTTTTTGCGGGCTAGGTTATCAGATGCTGGGCAGTGTGTTTAGGCAAAGGGGTCTAAAATGTTGGCGCGGTCAGGGTTTGGGAGTTTGTGGGGGGCATAAATGCAAAAAAGCCGCTGAATAATCAGCGGATTTTCGGTATATGGCGGAGAGATAGGGATTTGAACCCTAGAAGGGCTATTAACCCTTGCCGGTTTTCAAGACCGGTGCTTTCAACCACTCAGCCATCTCTCCGGAACGCGGCGTATATTATTGGGTTCGCTGTGGGTTGTAAACCCTTTATTTACCGCTTCTTGTCTGTTCGCTCAAGCTGTGATCAGCTTGGCGAATATGTTAGCAAAAGGCGATTAGCTTGCCGCCAATCGCCCTGCTTTTACTGAGATACTTTAACCGAGTCTCGTTACCGCGCAATGTTTATAGCGCGATAAAAATACCCGCCAATGCCGCACTCATTAGGTTGGCAAAGGTGGCAGCAATCACTGCGCGCACGCCTAAGCTTGCCACATCTTTGCGGCGCTCTGGCACCATGGCACCAATCGAGCCAAGTTGAATGGCAATCGAGCCGATATTGGCAAAGCCACACAAGGCAAAAGTCACAATCACCTGGCTTTGCACCGACAGGTTGGCTTTAATATCGGCAAAGGATAAAAAGGCGACAAACTCATTAAGCGCAATCTTCTGTCCCAAGAGGTTGCCGACATCAAACACTTCATGCACGGGTACACCGGTAAGCAGCGCCAGGGGTGAGAACAGGTAACCAAACAACATTTCTAGGCTTAAGCCGTCAATGTCGACCAACTCCCCTAAACTACTCAGCCCAGCATTTAGCATCGCAATCACACTGATAAAGGCCACCAGCATGGTGCCGACCGCAACCGCGACTTTCATGCCGTTCATCGCACCGCTAGCCAATGCATCAATCGCGTTTGCTTGGTCGCTATCGCTGATCTCAACCTGGCTTTGCTCGGCCGGTGTTTCGGTCTCTGGGACGATGATTTTGGCCATCAATAGCCCACCCGGTGCCGCCATAAAGCTCGCCGCAATCAGGTATTTTAAATCTACACCCATCGCGGCATAACCGCCAAGCACACTACCGGCCACCGAGGCCATACCGCCGACCATCACCGCAAATAGCTCTGAGCGAGTCATTTTGCTAAGAAAAGGGCGAACCACCAAAGGAGATTCGCCCTGAGAAAGAAAGATGTTACTGGTGGCTACCAGCGATTCAGCTCGACTGGTGCCGAGTAATCGCTGTATGCCCCCGCCGAGCAATTTAATAACCCACTGCATAATGCCGAGATGATAAAGGAGAGAAATCAGCGCACTGATAAAAATGATTAACGGCAGAACTTTAACAGCGAAGATAAATCCATCATTGGCCAGCGGACCAAATACAAATTCGATGCCTTCGTTGGCGAACGATAACAACTT
Organism: Salinivibrio sp. MA440; assembly: GCF_001996265.1. Classification (NCBI taxonomy): domain Bacteria; kingdom Pseudomonadati; phylum Pseudomonadota; class Gammaproteobacteria; order Vibrionales; family Vibrionaceae; genus Salinivibrio; species Salinivibrio sp. MA440. The sequence continues at coordinate 39,249 of NZ_MUFI01000032.1, read as the reverse complement.
AGCCGCGCCATTGCTCATTGAGCCCAGCATGGCTTGCCCAAAGGGGATATAGAGCACTAACGCCGCGAAACCAGCTTGCAAACCAAACGCGCCGAGCACGGTACGCCAATTGATGGCTTTACGGTTAGTGGAAAATGCGCACGCGCACAGAACCAGAGCGACGAGACCTGCCGCACTATAGAGGAGTTGCATAAATAGATTACCTTGCCGTGTTGTATTGCACTTGCGGTACGGATGAGTACGACACGCTGCCGGGGAGGCAAGAGGTTCCATCATGCGTTACATCGTACCGCGGGTTCGGTGAAGGTGGGCCCTACCTTGGACGCTTTTTCTTCAGCCGCGAATCGCGACACAGCCACTCTTTGCCTATCACTGAGCAAAGAGCGCATGTTGGGCGAGCATTCTATTGTGATTGGAGTCTCATTTCCAGCAGAATTTGATCTTAGATCACAGTTATTCAGCCCTGATTGCACCCTGCTAAGATCTTTTCCGGCGCTGTCTGCTCTCTCAGACAATGGTCGGATGTTTTTCGCTTTATATTTATGTCAGGTTAGCGGTGTTGGTCATTCGCACCCAGCGTGACGCCTATGCTGAATAAATATGGCAAGACTGGTTGACACGTTTAACTCATATGCTATTCATGGGTAGCTATTGACAAAAACACTGAAGGCAAAACGATAAAAATCGGCCTTACGCGTAAAATATAAAAGCAATAGCGTTAAATCATAAAATTAAGCAAACACAACAACGCAATTATTATAAAGGAAACAACCATGCAAACCGTCTCTTCGCACCAGACAGCGCCCAGCTTGTCGGTGATGCAACGCCTACGCGCTTTAGGGCCAGGGATAATGATGGCCGCGGCGGCAGTAGGCGGATCTCACCTTGTTGCATCTACCAAAGCCGGTGCTATTTATGGCTGGCAGCTCGCAGCATTGATCCTGCTCGTTAACTTATTTAAATACCCCTTTTTTCGAGCAGGCGTACAATATACCGCAGGCACTGGCGAAACGCTGGTAGAAGGCTATGCGCGCTTAGGCCGCCCTTACTTGTGGCTGTTTGTTGCACTGAGTGCCGTGTCTGGTGTTATTAACACCGCTGCCTTGACCTTATTTAGCGCCAGCTTATTAAGCTATTTTGTGCCGTTTGATCTGTCACTAACGGTGTTGTCGACCATTATTGTGATCACTTGCCTGGTGATATTAATTGCTGGCCACTACAAGGCATTGGATCTGCTTGCTAAAGTAATCATGGCAACGCTAACTTGCGCCACTTTGGTCGCGGTTACAGTTGCGGTCGGTAACCCAGTCGCGGTCGAGCCTAGTTTTAATGCGCCGTCGATTTGGTCGGTAGCAGCGATTGGCTTTATCGTGGTCACCATGGGTTGGATGCCCGCCCCGATTGAAATTTCTAGTATTACGTCGGTGTGGCTCAAGCGCAAAGCGCAATCTGAGCCAATCAATGCCCAAGCGGCGCTGTTTGATTTTAACGTCGGCTACATTGGCACCGCGCTATTGGCGATTGTGTTCTTATCACTGGGGGCCCTGCTTCTGCACGGCAGCGGGGTTGAACTGAAACAATCCGGTATTGGCTTTTCTCATCAATTGGTGAGTTTGTATGCCGCCACCATTGGCGAGTGGTCACGTTATTTGATTGCGGTGGTCGCCTTTTTCTGTATCTTCGGCAGCACCATCACGGTAATCGATGGCTATGCGCGGGTGGTGTCCGAATCGCAACGGTTATTACGCGAGCAAACAGAAACAGAAGCAAAACCCGCAGTTACACAAGGCTGGATGGTACTGATCGCTGTGTTGGCACTGGCTATCGTAGCATTTTGGACTGGGGCGCTGCTGACCATGCTTGATTTTGCCATGGTCGCGGCATTTGTCACCACGCCCTTTTTCGCGCTATTGAACTATATTTTGGTGACCAAGCACCGTTTACCACCCGAAGTGACCATGAGCAAGGCGATGCGCGCATTGGCAATCACCGGGCTGGTCTATTTATTTGGTTTCTTGGCCGTGTTCGTCTGGTGGAAGTGGTTGATGTAACAAACTTTACCTTGTTCGCGCTTTAAGGGCTGGGTTAACATCCCTTTACAACTTCACCATCGGTGTTAGGCGCGGATAAGGTATTATTAACCCTATAAAAGCCAGTCGTGGTTTAGGTTAAGGACGTGGGCAGCTTGAAAAAGTGAACGACTGCCCGCATAACTGTCGTATATTAAAATGGATTGTTAACCCAACCGGGAGAACGTTATGAACGATCGTATCGTTTCGCACAGCCAGTCACAGCAGAGTGCGTTATCTACAAACAAGGTGCTACGTAACACGTATGCACTGCTATCGATGACACTGATCACCAGTGCTATCGCGGCCTTTATCGCTATCGCTGTCGGCATCGGCCCAATGATGTCGCTAGGTATGACCCTAGGTGCGTTGGCGATCGTGTTCTTTGTGCTACCACGCACCATGAACTCTTCTGCCGGTATTGTGTGGACATTCGTCTTCACCGGCTTGCTGGGTGCCTCACTCGGCCCAACCCTGACTTACTACCTGAGCCTTTCTAGCGGCCCAGGCATTGTGATGCAGGCGCTTGCCACCACTGGGATGGTGTTCCTAGGCCTATCGGCGTATGCCATTACCTCTAAGAAAGACTTCTCTTTCATGGGTGGTTTCTTGGTTGCCGGTGTGATTGCCCTATTAGTGGCAATGGTCGCGAATATTTTCTTGCAGATCCCGGCGTTGAGCCTGGCAATTAGCACCATCGCGGTACTGATTTTCTCAGCCTTTATTCTGTATGACACCAGCAACATCATTAATGGCGGCGAGACCAACTACATCCGCGCCACAGTGTCGCTGTACTTGAACATCTTCAACATCTTCGTTCATATGCTGAGCATTCTTGGCTTTATGAACGACGACTAAACCCTAGGGACTCATCAGTAACAAACACAAAGAGCCGGCACGCGCCGGCTTTTTTGTCGTTAAATGGCGCACCCACTCAGTGCGGCGCGCAGCACGGAGTCGCGGTTGAACGCCAGTTGCACTCGCCCTCCCTGCTCGCTATGCTTTGCAGCTTTAATAACAGCGATAACGTCCGATCAGATGACGAACAAAGGTAAGACTATGCTGGTGTATGAAGGTGAAACCATTGCGACGGATGCGCAGGGGTATTTAAAAAATGTGGACGACTGGCACGAAGCATTAGTTCCCATGCTTGCAGAGCAAGAAGGCATTGCCCTTACCGAGGCCCATTGGGAAGTGATTCACTTTGTCCGCCACTTTTACCAAGAATACAACACCTCACCGGCGGTGCGTTTGTTGGTTAAATCGATGGAAAAAGAATACGGCCCAGAAAAAGGCAACAGCAAGTATTTGTTCAAGCTGTTCCCGAAAGGTCCCGCTAAACAGGCAACAAAACTGGCAGGTTTACCTAAGCCGGCTAAATGTCTTTAGTACCGATGGCCAGCCTATAAGCGCCGCACTGCCCACCGCGGCGCTTACATGTTTTAGCTAATTGCTATTTGTTACCTAGGCGCTGTTTTTTAGCTAAACACGACTTGTTACCTAGGCGACATGGTCCTATCGAGTCGCTATAGTATTGCGAAGCCATCTACGGCGCGCCACTCCACGTCTTCTTTATCGACCTGATCAACACCCGCGGTAGGCGGCCCTTTATCTAACCACGCCATGAGGGCATCCACCGATTCATTGCGGCCACATGCCAGTACCTCAACACGCCCATCCGGTAAGTTCTTCGCATACCCGGTCAATGAGAGCGTTATCGCTTCATGGGCGGTCTGATAACGAAAGCCAACCCCCTGAACGTGACCTGTGACATAGGCCCTAATACATTTTTGAGACATCGGTCACCTCTACTGTATTCCCATTGCAAAACGACACCTGTATAACGCTACATGAGACAAGTCGTTTGACAGGATTACGTCATGAAAGAAGTTGCGTTTCGATGGATTGATAAATATCTCATCCACCTTCGGCTCCAAGAGAAATTTTACCTTATTTTTTTCCTCCCCTTACTCGCAATGGTTGTGATTGCGCTTACCTTAGATGCAGCCTCGGATACCCGTGTGGCACACAAAATGGAGGCGGAAGGTCAAGCCATTCAAGCCATCGTTGAAAAATACGACCTCCCGAAAGGCGAGGTGCAAACCCTGCTCAATAGCCAGCAAACCGGTTTTACGTTCAATGGCAATGAGCTTATCTATCAGCTCGACGGCTCGCTATTTAGCCATATGAGCGCCACCGATTGGAGCCTGCTGCTTGGCATGGTCTTAGTCATTGCGGTGCTGATTTACTACATCATGACCTTTATCGGCGGCGCCATGTACACCATGAACCAAGCTCTATTAAAGCTAGCAGATGGTGAGCTAAGTTACCGGATGAACTTTATTCCGGTCCGTGATGAGTTTAGCCAGATCGCAGTCACCATCGATCAAGTGCTCGAGCGTGAACAGAGTTTGGTAAAAGCAATCCAGGAAAGCGCAGAGATGATGGACGGCCTGTCCGCAAGTTTGCAGCAGCGCAGCAATGAAAGCGAAGCTGTGGGCGAGAGCCAGCGTCAGTACCTTGATTCGCTGGCCAGCGCGACCGAAGAAATGGCGAGCTCAATTCGCGAGGTCGCAACGCATGCCACCGAGACATCAACCCAAACACAAGAAGCCACAGAAGCTGCAAATCTGGGGCGTCAGCAAGTTCAGCAAACCATGACCGCGATTAATGGTCTTGCCAGCGAGATAGCTCAAGCGGCAGATAAAGTCAGCGAGCTGAGCAAAAACGCCGAGCAAATCGGTACCGTGGTAACCACCATTAACGGTATTAGTGAACAAACTAACCTACTGGCGCTCAACGCCGCGATTGAAGCCGCGCGTGCCGGCGAACAAGGTCGTGGCTTTGCCGTGGTCGCAGACGAAGTGCGCACACTGGCTAGCCGCACCCAGGAATCGACGGTTGATATTCAATCTATGATTGAGTCACTGCAAACGCACACCGCCGAGCTACGCCGGGTGATGGAAGGCACGGTTGAAAATGCGTCAGCCAGTGAGGCGGCGGTGCAAGAGATTGATACGGAGATCAGCCAAATCGCTGAGCGCAGTGGCACCATTGCCGATCGCAGCACCGAAATTGCCGCCGCTGCTGAGCAGCAAGGTAATGTTGCGGGTACGATTTCGCAAGATGTGGAGCAAGTACGCAGCCAGTCTACCCAGGTTGCCCAAATGCTGCGTGATTCCGCTACCGAAGTGAGCGAACTTGGCGCACAAGCCCACCAGCTTAAAACCTTAGTGGCAGGGCTTCGCACCTAACGCCATAGCTTGATTCCATTATTCCCCTTATCGCGCGCCCTACTCTGGGCGCGTTTTTATTGCAATGCCGTCAGCCTTGCTCGACAATACCCGCCCTTTTTGCTTTATCCGCAAGTCACGTCATGATGCAGGTGCCTCACTCAGCATTTTGACGTGTTTTGCACCACCCATTGTTAGGAACCATCATGACTGCCACTGTGTATCTCGCCAAAGGCCGCGATAAATCAATCAAACGCCGCCATCCTTGGATTTTCTCGCGAGGAATCACCCGCGTTGAAGGCAAGCCCGGATTAGGTGACACTGTCACTGTTTGTGATCATCAAGGCGAATTTTTAGGCCTAGGGGCATTCTCGCCGCAATCACAAATTCGGGTACGCATGTGGTGCTTTGAGAAAACCATCATCGACAGTGACTTTTTCCTCGCCCGTATTCGTGCGGCAAAATCGCTACGTACCATGCTCGCCGAGCGTGATGGCTTAACCGGTTACCGTCTATTGGCCGCCGAGTCAGACGGTGTGCCCGGCATTACCGTGGATAAATACGATAACTACCTAGTGTGCCAATTGCTGAGCGCCGGCGCGGATGCCCAACGCGATAACCTGGTCACCGCACTGCGTAGCGAATTTCCTGACTGCCATATTTACGAACGCTCGGATGTTGCGATTCGCAAAAAGGAGGGTTTGAAACCACGTATCGGCGTATTACACGGTGACGAGCCACCGGCCACTGTCATCATCGAAGAAAATGGGGTTGCGATTGAGGTCGACATTACCAAGGGCCATAAAACCGGTTTTTATCTCGACCAGCGTGATAGCCGCGAGCAAGCGGTTAAGTATATGGATGGCAAACGCGTCTTAAACTGCTTTTGTTACACTGGCGGCTTTGGCTTGTATGCGCAAAAAGGCAATGCCAAACAGGTCATCAATGTGGATGTGTCACAGCCGGCGCTCGATAGAGCCAAGGCCAATGCCGAACGTAACGGCTTTGATCTCACCCGTGCTGAGTTTGTGAATGCCGATGTGTTCAAGCTGCTGCGCACTTATCGCGAACAAGGCGAACGGTTTGACGTCATTGTGATGGACCCGCCCAAGTTTGCCGAATCGAAATCACAACTGAACGGCGCATGCCGCGGTTATAAAGATATCAATATGCTCGCCATGCAGCTGTTAAACCCAGGCGGTGTGCTGCTCAGTTATTCATGTTCAGGGCTGATGGACTCAGGGTTATTCCAAAAGATCTTGGCGGACGCGGCATTAGATGCGGGTAAAAACGTGCAGTTTATCGAACGCTTTGCACAAGCCGCGGATCACCCCACTCACAGTGCTTATCCAGAAGGTTTCTACCTCAAAGGGTTTGCGTGTTTGATTCAATAAGCCCGCGCATCACTCAATAAGCGCGCTCTTATCTTAACGCGTGGTATTGCTGTGATACCACGCGTTGTCGCACCTATTGTCACGCTCAGAATGACAAGCTCCAAAATGACAAGCTCTAAATAGCAAGCCCTGAATAACAAGGCCTAAATAATAAAGCTTGAATAACAAAGCTTGAATAACAAAGCTTACGATGACAACGCCGAGGCAATCGCCTCCAAACTGCTAGGGTCATCAATGGTCGAGGGGACTTGATACGACTCGCCATCCGCCATTTGGCGAATAATACGGCGCAAGATTTTACCTGAGCGTGTTTTGGGTAATTTATCGACGATAACTGCTTGTTTAAAGCAAGCAATTGCGCCAATTCTGTCACGCACACGCTGCACCAATTCCCGTTCTATCTCGCCACTCACTGAGACAAAGCCGTCTTTCAGCACCACTAAGCCGAGCGGCAATTGGCCTTTAAGCTCATCGTGCATGCCCACCACCGCACATTCGGCGACCGCTTCATGGCTGCCTAACACCTCTTCCATTTCGCCGGTCGATAAACGGTGACCTGCGACGTTAATCACATCATCAATCCGTCCCATCACAAACACGTAGCCATCTTCATCCATGTAACCCCCATCACCAGACACATAATAGCCGGGGAACTGGCTGAGATAGCCGGCTTCAAAGCGATCGTGGTTACGCCACACCGTGGGCAGGCAGCTAGGCGGCAGGGGCCGTTTTATCGCAATATATCCTTGTTGGTTTGGCGCCGCCAGTTCGCCCATTTCATCAAGGATCTGCACTTGATAGCCAGGGCTTGGCATGGTTGCCGAGCCGGGCTTGGTCGCAAAGCAAGTTAACCCTAATGGATTACCCGCAATCGCCCAGCCAGTTTCGGTTTGCCACCAGTGATCAACCACGGGTCGCTGGGTCTTTTCTTCCACCCATTCCAATGTCGGTGGATCAAGCCGTTCGCCCGCCATAAACACGGTGCGTAAGGATGTCATTGGATAGCGCGCAAGGTGATCACCGTTTGGATCTTGTTTTTTAATCGCCCGAAAGGCGGTAGGCGCCGAGAACAAGATGCTGACGTTATATGTATCAACCACGCGCCAAAAGGCACCCGCATCCGGTGTACCGACTGGCTTGCCTTCAAACATCACCGTGGTGCAGCCGTGTAGCAAAGGGGCATACACAATATACGAGTGCCCCACCACCCAACCGACATCCGACGCGGCCCAAAACACCTCGCCGGGTTTGACGTTGTAAATCGCGCTCATGCTGTACTTCATCGCCACGGCATGACCGCCATTGTCACGCACTACGCCTTTGGGTTTGCCGGTGGTGCCAGAGGTGTAGAGGATATACAAAGGATCGGTGGCTTTGACTGGCACCGGTGCTGCAGGCTTTGCTTCAGCCAATAATGCTGCCCAGTCGGCATCACGCGGGTTGTCTAAATTGGCACGACACATTGCACGTTGATAGACCACCACATGGTCGGGTTTGTAGCGGCTGTCCATGATGGCTTGATCAACCATCGGCTTATAGGCCAAGGTTTTCTCGCCTTCAATCCCGCATGAGGCGGTGAGCACCGCTTTGGGCTCCGCATCTTCAATCCGTACCGCCAGCTCGTTCGGGGCAAAGCCACCAAACACCACCGAATGAATAGCACCAAGCCGTGCGCAAGCGAGCATCGCTACGGTTGCTTCTGGGATCATGGGCATATAAATCACCACGCGATCCCCTTTTTCAACCCCTAGTCCTGCCAACATGCCCGCCACTTTCGCCACATAGTCACGCAGCGCCGCATAAGTGTAGGTGGTTTTTTTATCGGTAACCGGTGAGTCGTAAATCAGCGCGGTTTGCTCGCCCCGGCCTTGTTCGACATGGGCATCGAGTGCCATATACGCGGTGTTCATAGTGCCATCGGCAAACCAGCGCTCAATGCCATTGTCGTCTTTGCTAAGCATGGTTTGAGGAAAGGTAAACCAATCGAGCTGTTTGGCCTGTGCCTGCCAAAATCCCTCGGGATCACGGCTAGCCCAATCCGCGTGGTGTTGATAACTGGCTTCTTGCATAAGCGGCTCCTTATCGCCCGCGATCAGCGAGCGATGAGTTAGCAAGCAACGTGTTGAGAACGTGCTTAGTTAATCACAAACAGCGACATAAATTCGTGCACCGGGGTTTTCTCCAGCGCGGCCTGGTCGTTACATAAGGCGGCAATTTTATCGCTCTGTGCTTGCGGGAACCGAGTTACCAAGTTGGAGCGGAATTTTTGCTCCAGCACAGGGATCCCTTCCTCGCGGCGACGGCGATGACCAATCGGGTATTCCACCGCCACTTGTTCAGTGTGGCTGCCATCGGTAAAGAAGATTTGGATCGCATTGGCAATCGAGCGCTTGTCGGCTTCTAGGTATTCCGCGCTATAGCGTGGGTCTTCTTTGATCACCATTTTTTGCCGTAGCGCGTCAATACGCGGGTCGGCGTGATGGAAGGCATCTTCATAGTGCTCGGCCACCAGATTGCCGTATAACAGCGGCACCGCCACCATATATTGCAGGCAGTGGTCACGGTCGGCCGGGTTGGCCAACTCCCCTTCTTTAGAAATGATGCGAATGGCCGATTCATGGGTGGTGATTTCAATACGTTCAATCTCGTCAGCCCGGTCTTTAACCTGTGCATGCAAGGTAACGGCCGCTTCCACCGCGGTTTGAGCATGAAACTCAGCAGGGAAGGAAATCTTAAACAGCACGTTTTCCATCACGTAGCTGGCAAAGTCTTGTTTGATACTAAAGGGATTGCCGTTAAACAGCACATCGTAATAGCCCCATTTGGGCGCGCTGAGTACCGACGGCATTCCCATTTCGCCTTTCATGGTGATCATCGCCAAACGCACCGCGCGAGAAGTGGCATCGCCCGCCGCCCACGATTTGCGTGAACCGGCGTTCGGCGCATGGCGGTAGGTGCGCAGCGCGCAGCCATCCACCCAAGCTTGTGAGACGGCATCAATGATCTGGTCCCGATTACCGCCCAGCATTTTGGTGACCACCGCCGTCGACGCCACACGTACCAATAAAACGTGATCGAGCCCGACGCGGTTAAAGCTATTTTCAAGAGCAAGCACGCCTTGGATCTCATGCGCTTTGATCATCGCGGTCAGCACATCGCGCATAGTGAGCGGCGGTTTGCCTTCGGCCACGGCCACACGGCTTAAGTAATCGGCGGTGGCCAAAATTCCACCTAGGTTATCGGACGGATGGCCCCACTCGGCGGCGAGCCAAGTATCGTTAAAATCGAGCCAGCGAATAATACAACCGATGTTAAACGCGGCAGTGACCGGATCAAGCTCATGAGAGGTGCCCGGCACACGCGCACCATGTTGCACTGTAGTACCCGGCACCAGTGGACCCAGGTGTTTGGTGCATTCAGGGAAACGTAGCGCCAGCAAGCCACAGCCAAGGGTATCCATCAAACAGTTACGGGCAGTGTTATAGGCTTCTGCCGAAGCAATCGGCGTGCTATCGACATAGTCAGCAATTTGCACCAATAACGCATCGGGATCCGGGCGCTGGTTCAGTTCTACGTTGTTGCTCATGGTCAATTCCTTCTGTAATTTCAATCGGGTGAATGCGCGCCGATTAGGGGCGCAGCTCGATGGGTAGCCAATCTTGGTGTTCAGGGCCGTCGTAATCGGCACTTGGACGAATAATGCGGTTATTGGCGCGCTGCTCAAACACATGCGCCGCCCAGCCCGTTACTCGGCTCATCACAAAAATCGGGGTAAACAATTTGGTTGGGATTCCCATAAAGTGATAGGCCGATGCGTGATAAAAATCGGCATTGGGGAACAAGCCTTTTTCGCGTTTCATCACTTGCTCAACCCGCTCAGACACGTCATAAAGCCAAGCGTCTGGTGCGTTTTCCGCCAGCTGTTTCGACCAATGCTTAATAAGGGTATTGCGGGGATCTGACTCACGGTAAATTGCATGGCCAAAGCCCATCACCTTGTCTTTATTGGCGAGCATTTGCATTAATCCGGCTTCGGCTTCGTCAGGTGTGCGCCACTGTTCCAGCATCGCCATTGCCGCTTCGTTGGCACCGCCATGTAATGGGCCGCGCAAACTGCCGATGGCCGCAGTAATGCAAGAGTGCAAATCGGACAAGGTGGACGCGCACACTCGGGCGGTAAAGGTCGAAGCATTAAACTCATGCTCGGCATACAGCACCAGCGAGCAATGCATCACAGATTCATGCAGTGGCGACGGGGTTTCATCAGTGAGCATTTTGAGGAAGTAACCACCAATGCTTTTCACCTCTGGCTGATAGGTATCGACTCGCACGCCATCATGCGAATAGCGATACCAATAGCAGATAATGGCCGGTAACATCGCCAACAGCGTATCGGTTTTATCCGCTTGCTCACTAAAGTCGGTTTCTTGATCCAAATTACCCAGCATCGAGCAGCCAGTACGCATCACATCCATGGGGTGCGCATTGGCCGGGATCCGTTCCAACACCGCTTTTAAGGCGTCAGGTAATCCCCGCTTGCCAACCAAGGTTTCTGTGTAGTCAGCCAGTGCTTGGCGATTGGGAAGTTGACCTTTGAGTAGCAGGTACGCCACTTCCTCAAATTGGGCGTAATTGGCTAAATCGGTAATGTCATAACCCCGGTAGGTTAATCCAGTGCCGGTTTGCCCGACCGTACACAAGGCGGTGGTGCCGGCACTTTGGCCACGCAGGCCTGCGCCAGAGGTTGGTTTCTCGTTAGGTGCGACGGCGACATTTGTCATGATTGGCTCCTTTCCTTTGATGCCATCAGATTCAACCGCTGCATGAATCCGTGAACGTGATGATAATTCCAGTGGTGTAACCGACGTTTTCACACCGTGGGTGTGCGTCTGTGATCACTCTTTGCCAAATAGGCGATCCAATTGCTGTTCGTAGGCGTGATACCCCAAGAAGTCATAGAGCGCATCACGGGTTTGCATGGCGTCGACCACGTTTTTCTGGTGGCCATCCTCCAGCAGGTGTTGATACACATTGAGGGCGGCTTGGTTCATAGCACGAAATGCAGAGAGCGGATACAACACCATGCTGACCCCCACGCTCGCTAGTTCTTGACTGGTAAACAGTGGGGTTTGACCAAACTCGGTGATATTGGCCAGCACCGGCACCTTTACTTGCTCGACAAAGGCTTGGTACTGCTCGAGCGTTTGCATGGCTTCGGGGAAAATCATGTCCGCACCCGCTTCTACGTACGCTCTGGCGCGGGCGACGGCACTGTCCATGCCTTCCACCGCCAACGCATCGGTGCGCGCCATGATCACAAACTCAGGATCGGTGCGCGCGTCCACCGCCGCTTTAATGCGATCGACCATTTCAGCTTGGCTGACAATTTCTTTGTTGGGACGATGACCGCAGCGCTTTTGCGCCACTTGATCTTCCATATGCACCGCACCCGCGCCGGCGCGCTCCATTTCACGAATAGTGCGAGCAATATTGAGCGCGCCGCCAAAACCGGTATCAATATCCACCAGCAAGGGCACGTCGGTCGCTGCGGTGATCCGGCGAACATCTTCCAACACATCGTTGAGAGTCGTGATCCCCAAATCCGGTAAGCCGTAAGAGGCGTTAGCAATCCCGCCTCCGGATAGATAAATGGCTTGATGCCCCACCCGCTCTGCCATCATGGCGCAATAGGGGTTAATTGTGCCGACGACTTGCAGCGGAATATTGCTGCTCACCGCTTGGCGAAAACGCGCACCTGCACTCATAGCATTCTCCTTGTAAATTAGTAGCTTAGCGGGGATCGCCGCCGCACTATTTTTAATTCGTCAGTGACTATTCAATCTGCTATTTGCTATTCAATCTGCTATTCGCTGTTCAATCAGTTGGCGGCTGCGCTGAATGTGACGACGCATCAGCATTTCCGCCAGCTCAGCATCGCGCTCGCGAATTGCCGCCAAAATTTGCATGTGCTCTTGCAGCGCTTGCTGGGGGCGAGAATGCGCCCGGGGCGATTGAAAGCGGTACATACGCAGCAAGTGGTATAACTCACCACATAACAGGTTGATCAGTTTCTGGTTATGGCTGGCTTTGATGATGCAATAATGAAAATCAAAGTCGCCTTGTTGATGAAAGTAGGCCGCCCCCTCCACCCGCTCGATATAGGCATGGTGGGTGGCGAGCACCTCACTTAACTGATCGATCTCGGCATCGGTGATGTGCGCGCACGCCAGTCTTGCCGCCATGCCCTCTAAGGCTTCTCGCACTGCGTAGATCTCGGCTAATTGGCGATGTGTCAGCGTCACCACTCTCGCGCCCACATGAGGCACCCGCTCTACCAGTCCTAAGGCTTCGACCCGCATCATCGCCTCGCGCAGTGGGCCTCGGCTGACGCCAAACGCGGCGGCTAATCCCGCTTCCGATACCTTGGTGCCTGCTGGATAGGTGCCGGTGACAATCGCCTCGATAAGCTGCTCGGTCAGGCTGGCTGACTTGGTGGGCTCACGTGACTCAGCCGGAGTCGATTGCGTGTGTTGGTCGAGAGCCTGGTCATTTGTCGACAATAAAGACATAAATACCGCCTAAAAACTTTAATACAGCCAGAATAGAATAAGATTGTAGACAATGTAGATTAGACTTTGGTCTGTAGCGCCGTATTTTTGTCGTGATCTCGCCCACAACGTAAATGATAATGTACGCATTGATTTGTTATTCACTTGTTATCAAACGGATGTTTGACTCGACCTCATTGAAAAGCAGCGTATTGTGTAGCGGTCGTTTTTATAGGGATAGAACGCAAGTATGGATAGAAATCATTCCAAGCGTGAAAACGCATTGGCGCTACTCATTGGTAGTAGTCTGGTGTCACTTGGCATCTTCTTTTTCAACCAAGTAGGCCTACTCACCGGCGGTACCGCTGGGCTGGCACTCTTTTTACAACGTGTCACCGACTTTAGTTTTGGTGAGCTTTTCTTCGTGATCAACCTACCTTTCTATTGGCTCGCTTACACCCAAATGGGTAAACGCTTCACCTTAAGTACCTTGGTCGCCGTCAGCATTGTGTCTTTCTGTGCTGATCACTTACATCACGTGCTCACCATTCAAAGTATTCATCCCGTCTATGCCGCTTTGATTGGCGGTGGCCTCATTGGTATGGGCATGCTGGTGATGTTTCGGCATCAATGCAGTTTGGGCGGGTTTAACACCCTAGCGCTGTTCTTACAGCAACGATTCGGCATCCGCGCCGGGAAAGTGCAAATGGCGCTGGATTGCTCGATTGTGGTGTTGTCACTGATGGTCGTTGAACCATGGCTAATTGCCTTATCTGTCGCCGCGGCGATTACCACTAACCTCGTGCTGGCGATGAATCACAAGCCTGGGCGCTATCAGGTCCAGCCGGGATAGGCGCATACCCCTTATATCGGTGCAGTCGGATCCGCTGCACCGATCATCTTTTCTCGCCAGGCTACATTTTTTCTCGCCAAGCTACATTTTTCTCGCCAAGCTACACTCTTAAACCAAATACGAATCACTCTTACAATTGGTTATATCACGTGGTAAATTCTTCTTTTTAGGCGCCAACTCAAAGGAGTGTTGATGAGCGCAGCTAACCCTACCGTTGATGCATTACCATTACCCGCCACAGTGACACTGCCCTCTTTTCCGCCAGCCCTGGGCTTATCTATGGTGCCTGATGCGATGAAAGGCGTTTCGCTCCGTAAGCAGCTCACCACCGCGCAAGGGCTGGCGCATTGTTTTTCTGCAGTGAACGCCACCTATGGCGATGCGGATAGCCGTGCCCAAGGTACCCTTTTTATCGGGGCTTATGCGTATGAGTTTCTGCTGCCGGTGCTGGCAAGCTGGCTACAAGGCGGGCAGATACCATCACTGGACTTGGATAATTGGAAGGTGAAATACGAACCTACCCGCGTCACTAAACCCAATGGCCAAGAGCTTGTTTATCACAAGCCGCATTTTTATCTCAGCGCCCTTGAGGGATGGAGACGGCAAGATCACCAGGACTGGCGTGCGATTTTGCATGGTGCTTTATTGCATCACTTTTCGCCCATCGTCGATGCGATTGCCGAGCAAAGTGGTATGCGTGAGGGGCCACTATGGAAAGTGATCGCGGATTCAATCTGTATTGCTTTCTTAATGGTAGGGAAGCATCGCGATTGTGAGCAGGCCGCGCGTGAAGCCGCGCTGTCGATCGTCCATCAACGCGGCACCCCGCTTTATAGCAAGCGCAGTGGTTTTCACGATGTCACCGTCTACGATCCGAACGACACCCAAACCGTGCTGCAAACCCATAGCTTCCGTTTGCGCGGCGGCTGTTGCCGGATCTTTACTGTCGATGATCACAGCTATTGCTCAACTTGCTGTTTTTTAAAACCGGACGAACAAGCTAAACGGCTCGCTGAAGTCGCGTGTCAACGTGAAGGCGTAGCGCTGGACTCGCAGCCTCGCTAATTGAGCGCCACATCGACCCAAACAAGGCGGTGATCTGAGTGGGCACGCGCGTGTTCTTGGCCGTTTTTATCACAAATCAGTGGGTAGTCGGCATCATCAGGGGCAGGCCAAAATACGCCGGAGACTAACACCGCCAGCTCTCGCGAAGGCAAGACATAATCGAGGCGCAGCCCGCCGTTATGGGTAGCGATTGCCCGCCCTTTGCCATCGATAAAGCGAAACGCGTGAGACTGGGCCGCCTCACTTTTTGGCACCTGCGCACCCGTGGCGACATCAGGGTGCACACGCGGATGGTTAAGCAAGGCACCAATGGCTTGTTTATCCCCATCGCCGTAGCTCGGGTCCGCATTTAAATCGCCAATCACCACAAAAGGTATCTCGGAAGAAAGCCCGCCGTGGACGCCCTTGTCGTCCACCAGCCAATCCGCGTTATCCAAAAGGCCAATTAGTTGGTGAATTTCATCACTGTTGCGCCGCCAATTACGCTTTTCAGGCCCATCAAACACCGGCGGCGTGGGGTGACACGCTACCAAGCGTATCTGCTGCTCTCCGATACTGATCGGCACAGAGACCAGGTTTTTCGAAGCTAAACGTAGCTTTTTTTTCGCCGCTTCGGTGTAGTAGTCAGACGGAATTTGATGGTGAGGCAGCTGATGCCACGCAAAGTGTTGCCAAGTGCAAATCGCGGTGTCTTCAATGGGGTAACGCGATATGATCACAAAGCCAAACTGACCATGATAGTCGCCAAAGCCATGACACTGCTGAGCATCCGTTAAACGTGGATGCGCGCTGACCGGCACCGTGAGTTTTAAACCCGTGTTGGTGGCAGGCAAATAGCGATACGGATAATCAATCGGGGGGTCGCCGTCTTGCGATTTAGCTAAGTGGCGCTCACAAAATGCGGCCAGTGCACCATCATCGCCACCATCGCCTGGGTGATCAAATTCACACAGCACCACCACATCAGGTCGCACGCGCTGTAAGGTGGCCGCGAGGTTTTTAATTTGCCGACTCGGCGTTGGTGCCTGCATCTGCGATTTAATGTCGCCAGCCTTGCGCCCTGCCAAAGACAGGTTAAATTGCGCAAACCTCAGGGTTGATGGTGCTGTCATGATAGCCTACTCGTGCGCTGAAAAGCCGACTATTTTAACAGGCTCTCAAGGGCACGACGAATTTGTAATGCATCTTCGACGGCACGATGGGGGGCGGGTCCCAATGCTTTCATTTCGCGACTAAAATCACGTCGGTCGAGATCACTGTGCTTTTTTAGCCACTGGTTTACCTCCATTAACGTAAATGAAGGACGCATATAGCAGGCTTTATAAAGCCGCCCCATCCAAAATAGGTCCCACTGGCTGTCGCACAATACATGCTCAAACGGTGCGAGCGTTTGGTTAAGGTGCTGACATACTGCCAATACACTGGTGCCTTCTGTGGCTAATGTCTTTTGCGAGATACCATGAATACGGGATTCAGCTTCGTGGTCCCAGTGATGCCAATGGCCACTGGCGGTGGAGGGATCAATTAAAAAACTTTGACTATCGCCATTTGGCAATACGTATCCTACCTCAATCGGATAAGACATTAACGACAAACCGGATGCTTCAAAATCCAGTGTCACCCACATACGCGTACTCCTTGCTCATAAACTCTCCTGTATAACGAGGCGCTTCCCTTGCCTAGTTAGTTAACTGTAGCCTTTTTGTTGTCACTTCGATGGACTGTCGCGCCACTTTTGCGTGCTTGATTAACAACTGGCTGTAAAAACAGACTTCATTTCATGTGCTTGGAGAGTTTTTATTGATAATGTGATAACTCTAACAGCCTATGTTCGGCGTTTGTCAGGTGTACGCTATAATTCGATGCAAGATTGGCGTAGGCTTCAATACACTGTTCATTCGCAGTTTGGCGTTAATCGCCTTGTTTTAGATGGAATCGATTATGAAACAAACGTCTCGCACCATGCTTGCACGCAAACACGTCGCGTTAGTAGCGCATGATCACTATAAAGATGCCTTGAGCGACTGGGTAAAAGAAAATAAAGAAATACTGAGCCAGCACGCGCTTTATGCCACCGGCACCACGGGCCACATCCTTGCAAGAGAAACGGGGCTAAAAATAACACCTTTGATGAGCGGCCCAATGG
Organism: Salinivibrio sp. MA440; assembly: GCF_001996265.1. Lineage (NCBI taxonomy): Bacteria > Pseudomonadati > Pseudomonadota > Gammaproteobacteria > Vibrionales > Vibrionaceae > Salinivibrio > Salinivibrio sp. MA440. The sequence goes on along the minus strand of NZ_MUFI01000032.1, from coordinate 21,941 downwards.
GCGGGGATCAGCAACTCGGGGCGATGATTTCTGAACAAAAAATCGATGTGATGATTTTCTTCTGGGATCCCCTCAATGCGGTCCCACACGATCCAGATGTTAAAGCGCTGCTGCGCGTCGGTTCCGTATGGAATATTCCGATTGCCACCAACCGCTCAACCGCCCGCTTTATGATCACGTCGCCGCTATTCGGGCAGGATGTCGATATCCAAATTCCTGATTATCAAGCGTACTTAGACGAGCGTTTGTGATCTTTTTTCCCACACTGTCTGTCGATAACTAACGCCGTCTATGGCTAACAGTGTGGGAGACCGCCTCAAAGGTTTCCTTTCAGTTCCTCCACAAACGGTGAGGCATGGCCTTTTTGATGTACTAGCCACACTTGTTTTTGTGCGCGCGTCAGGGCGACATAACATAATCGCCGTTCTTCCGCGTGTTCAATTGGCTCTTCATTTTTCCCTAATAAGGCCTCATCGAGTGACAGCGAGCGTTGCTTGGCCGGAAACACTCCCTCATCCATGCCGAGAATAAACACATAGTGGGCTTCTTGCCCCTTGCTGGCGTGCGCGGTGGTATAGCGAAGGGCCAGTGAGGGATACGTTTTCTGCCAAGTTTCTAGATCGTTAGGGCATCGAGAGTGGGTGCGACCAATCAGCATCACAGTCACGGGTTGCGTCGTTTTGGCGTGCTTTTTGGCAAGGCTTGCCAGTGTCTTTTCTAACTTATCGTCAGTGATTACTTTAATCGCTTTGGGCGTTTTCGCCGATGCTTTGTCGCGCGCGTAATCTAATTGCTTAGTGAGCTGTTTGGGGTTTTGGCAAATAAACTGCTGCGCAATATCCCCCAACGCTGCTGGATAGCGATAACAGGTGGTCAGCCAGCAAATTTCACTATCTCCAAAGCGCTGAGCAAAATCCGTGGTTAAACTGACATCGGCACCGGCAAAACGATAAATGGCTTGCCAATCATCCCCGACGGCATATAACGAGGCGCGTGGCGTTAAGATTTCACTGTCCGTTTTGCCGTGACACAAGGCCTCGAGCATCGCCAATCGTGCCGGCGAAATGTCTTGGTATTCATCGACCATCACAAACTGGATGGGCGTGGCGAATTTTCGCTGTTGGAACAACTTGGTCGCTTTTGCGATCAGTCCATCAAAATCAACGGCGTTCTCCGCTTTTAGTGCTTGTTTATAAGCTTGATACAACGGCCAAATCACCGCCAGTTCGTTTTTTAACCCGATCTGCTCCTCAAAGCTTGCCAGTTTATCGGTCAGCGCACGCTTGGTGGTATTGGCTTGGATCACCCGAGAGAGACGTGACCAAACCCAGCAGTGCAACCGACTTTCATGGGCACACGCGGTGAGCTCGGCCTGATCATCAATCGGCAGTGCGTGCTGCTGATGCAGTTTTTCCCATGCTTTATGTGTGTTGGGCTGCTGCCACTGCTCGGCGAGTGCTTGAGTCAGCCAGGCGGCTTTGGCGGTCTCATCACTGGCCAGCGAGGAAATGATAGGCGCCTGCCCTTGGTGCTCAGCAAGTTGCTGGCGGGCAAAGCCATGAAAAGTGGTGACATTCACCTCATGGCCGGTTTTGGTCTTGATCCGAGTTTTAAGCTCAGTCGCGGCATCACGGCCAAAGGCAAGCAATAAAAGCTGCTCAGGCTTGGCTTGCCCACTTTCAATTAAGTAGGCAGCCCGTGCCACCAGTACGCTGGTTTTGCCGCTACCGGGCCCCGCCACCACCAAGGTATGAGATTCATCGGTAAGCACAGCCTCACGCTGCGCCGGATTCAGTGGTGACGATTCAATCTGATCAAACCAGGTTTGCCACTGGTTGAGCATCGCCGCTTGCCATTGCTGGTTACGGGTTTTCAGCCAATGGGTATCGCCTTGCAACACCGGCGTCAACATGGTGGCGACACCTTCATCTAACTGGGAAAGGAAAGCAGCTGGGATCCCCTCGCTTTCTAGCGTATCCAATAACGTTTGCTGGGCAGTGCGTAATTGCGCCATGCGCACGTATCCTGGCGCGTTCACCAGCGCCTCATAGTCAGCCAGCAAGCTCGGTCGAATGAGCGCTAACTGTTTTTGATAGCGTGCGATATAGGCTTGATAACGCGCGTGAATGGCTTTACCGGCCTGTTTAGCACGTCGCCAAGGCAGGCCAAATACATCAAATGGATAAGCATCTCCTTGCTCTGTGAAGCCAGTCAACGAGATGGTTCCCCAGAGTAGCCCACGCGAAATGGTGAGCTGTCCATCCCAGGCAGAAAAGGGAATATATTGACGATGGTGGCGAGATTCGAGCAGTAAGCCATCATTTTCTAGCTGTAAACTATAATGATCGCCATAAACAAGCCATTGTGCCCAGCGATTTGCAGAGAGTTTCATATCAATACGTTAGTCAGCCAATGAGGGATAGGCGCGGCCTTTAAAAGATGCTTGGCATGCTACTGCTCACCATCCTATAAATCAATTCAATCGCCCACAAAGCCTGTTCTCAGCGTCGATTCTCTTAAGGAATTGACCTACCGCAACCAAACGATAAAAGCGGTGCTTAAAGACGCATTCAGGGTTAGTTTCTCGGGCCGTTTCTGGTATCTTGCCAGCATTGTTGGCCGATAACGTTTATTTATGTCTTTTTCTCTGCCACGTTTTCCCACCGTGCCACTCACGTTGCGTGAGTATTGGGCCAATCACCGGATTAATGACAGCCTTCGTGTGCTGATTGCGCTGATGGGCGTTGCCTTGTATGCCAGTTACGCTGGACGTACCGATATTGTCACCCCGCTCGTCCTTGGCGTCATCGCCTCGGCACTGGCAGAAGTGGACGATCATTTTTGGGGCCGAGTACGCGCACTTGGCGTCACCTTGGTCTGTTTTACTGTGGCGGCGTTTTCCGTCGAGCTCTTATATGACACGCCATGGTTATTTGCTATCGGCCTCACCGTGTCGAGTTTTGGTTTTATCATGTTAGGGGCCATTGGTGAACGCTACGGCACCATTGCGTTTGCGTCGTTACTGTTGGCGGTCTATACCATGCTAGGCATGGAGCAAGGCAGTGATATGTGGTTGCAGCCCATGATGCTGCTGTCAGGGGCAGTCTGGTATGGCCTTTTGTCGCTGATATGGATTGTCATCTGGCCTCATCGTCCGGTACAGCATCGGCTCGCGGCGGTATTTCGCCAAACCGCGACCTATATGGAAACCAAATCGAACCTATTTCACCCTGTGACAGAATTGGTCCCCCAGCCGACCCGCATCGCCGCGGCTAACCGAAATGCCCAAGTCGTCGCCGCACTCAACCAAGCCAAGGCATCTTTGCTGGCCCGTGCACGACGGGGGCGATTGACTAAACGGCATCAAGCGTTGCTGCAAACCTATTTTATTGCCCAAGATATCCATGAACGTGTCAGCTCTTCGCACTATCGTTATCAAGATCTTGCCGCGCAGTTTTTCCATTCTGATATCTTGTTTCGCTTTGAGGCCTTGCTCAATGCCCAGGCCAGCGCCTGTCGCGATGTTGCACAAGCGTTATCGATCGGGGCGCGCTACCAGCACCCAAAAGCGGGTCAGCAAGCGTTACTGGCCATCCAGCAATCGATGCAATATTTATTGGCTCAACAAACCCAAGATGCCTCGCGCATGGCCTTACTTCATCAGCTCGATTTTCTCTATAAAAACCTAGAGACCGTTGAGGAGCAGTTGGCGAGCCTTAGTAATTTAGCGGCCAATGATGGCACACAAGAAAGTGAACTGGCCGACCCCGATGCGCGCTCTCTGGGCGAAATGGTGTATCGGATCCGTCGTCAGATGACACTCAAATCGCTACGTTTTCGCCATGCGGTGCGCCTCTCTTTGTCACTACTCGCCGGCTACGGGGTGATTCAAGGGCTATCGCTTGAACATGGGTTTTGGATCTTAATGACGATTCAATTCGTTTGTCAGACGAACTACTCGGCGACGCGAAACAAACTCAAAGAACGGATCCTAGGGACCGTAGGTGGGTTGCTATTAGGTGTGCCCGCTTTGTATTTGTTCCCCGATCCGAGCAGCCAGTTAGCGTTAATGGTGATCACGGGGGTACTCTTTTTCGCTTTTCGTACCGTGCAGTATACGCTCGCGACCCTGTTTATCACCCTGCTGGTACTCATGTGCTTTAGCCAATTTGGTCAGGGCTTTGCGGTTATCTTGCCACGGCTGGGAGATACCGTGATCGGCTGCCTGATTGCTGTCGCCGCCGTTCGTTACGTGCTCCCCGATTGGCAAGCGCACCGGTTGCGTGGGATCATGACCGAGGCGTTACAAGCCAATCGTGATTACCTTGCCCATGTGATCGCACAATATCGTGTCGGTAAACGCGATAATCTCGCCTACCGAATCGCACGTCGCCATGCACACAATGCCGATGCCGAGCTCACCACCGCCATCAGTAATATGTTGGTCGAGCCAGGACGCTATCGCACCAACATTGAAGAGACGTTCCGGTTTTTGTGTTTAAACAATGCGATGTTGAGCTATATTTCTGCGCTTGGGGCTCACCGCCGTCGCATGGACGATGAGGTTAATCATCAGAAAATGGCGCAACTGCATCGTGATATTCATCAATCACTCAATACGTTAACCGAACGACTCCGGCGCGAGCTGCCGACCGAGCAACCCACTCAAGTGGCATCAACCGGTGATAAAACCCTCTCCGGCGACCTGGCAGACACTCACCCAGACGTTGTGTATCACGACACCCCAGAGCCTAACGTCGCCGCTCATGATAGGGTCGATAACACACCGTTAAGCATGGTGCTGCAACAGTTAACATTAATTCAGCGTATGATCCCTGAGTTAAATATGCTCACTGCGACATTGCGTCAGCAAGCACTCAAACAAAGCCGGACTTAGCGTCTCCTCACACGCACGTGCCCAGCTATCGAGCCGTCGTTGGCTGGGCTTGCGGTTAAAACACTGACACTGACGCCTCAAGGTCAGCACTCTGTCAAATTACACTTATTTACGCGATCTACGGTTGAAAGCCTGACGTTGAAGACGGATATTAGATCCATGTCATCTGTTGAGTCTGGCAACTATACTTATCATTTAGCGGCTTGTTGTCGCCGCATAGCCCGCCTGGAGCATTTATGGCTATTCATGTAGGAATCATTGATTCGGATCCAGTCCGACTCGTTACCCCTGTTTTACATCAACAATTGCCTGTCAGTAAGTTGGTATTGATTGGTACGCTTGAACAAGATCTCGAGTTTGAGCGACTGACTCGTGTGTTAGCCCCGAAAGGCATTGAAACGGAGTTTTTTGAAATCTCGGATGATATCAATATCCGAGAAGTCAAAAGCCAAGTAAAGCGTCTTGCCGAACAGCTCACCCAATCTTCTGAAGACATTCTTTTTAATGCGAGCTGTGGCCTACGCCACCAATTATTGTCTGCTTACGAAGTGTTTAGAACTTACCACTGGCCCTGTTATGTGATAGAGCCCTACAGCGACGAATTATGCTGGCTCTACCCCGACGGTCTTCCACAGCAACAGGTCGAAGATCATATTAGTTTGACCGAGTACATGACGATTTTTGGTGCCCGTTGCGCAGATCACGATGAAGAGGAAACCGGCTGTCTCACCAATGATATTTATCGGTTAGGAGAAAAATGGGCGAGCAATGCGTATGAATTAGGTCCAGGCTTAGCCACTTTAAATTACTTAGCGACCACTTGCCGAAAAGAACAGTGCCTGGATGTTGCATTGAGTGAAAAACAGCAAGGCTATCGCGAACTTGGGATGCTGCTCGACGATTTATCGGATGCGGGATTAGCGCGCTACGAAAATGGTGTGCTCACTTTTAGCTGTGAGGAAGCCCGACGTTTTGCCAACGGAGAATGGCTGGAAAGCTACGTGCACCACACGGTCACTTCTATCCAAAAAGAATTACCGACCATCCAAGACAGTGCGCTTTCTATGCAGGTTTATCGCCAAATTGGCGAGCGAGAAGTCCGCAATGAGTTGGATGTCGCCATGGTGGTTAACAATAAGCTTCATATCATTGAGTGCAAGACAAAAGGCATGTCTAGCGACGGTGATGACACCCTGTATAAATTAGAGTCTTTGCGCGATTTACTGGGTGGCTTGCAAGCACGTGCGATGCTGGTCAGCTTTAGACCATTACGTCATCACGATATTACACGGGGTACAGATCTGGGTTTAGCTTTGATCGGCCCTGACCAGCTGGCCAACTTACGCACCCATCTTTACGATTGGTTTATTGCGGCTGGCGGTACTATCGAAGTAAGAACAAGTTAATCGCTTACGCAAGGCGATACGACACGTTCGACAACCTTGTCGGCAATAAAAAACGCGGTGCTCATCAGGGCACCGCGTTCAAGGATAACGATATCGCGCTAGCTTATAGTAGCTTACGGGCCGCTTCCACCACCACTTTGATGGAACGTGTTTCCGTTTCTTTTAAGGTCGCGTGATCTGGGATTTCTTTTTGCGTACGGTTGATAATCACACCCGCGACACAACCAGCACGTAAGCCTGAGCTGGCACACATGGTCAGCAAAGTGGCCGATTCCATCTCAAAGTTCAACACACCCATCTCTTGCCATTCTTGCATTGAGCCTTGGAAACGACGCACAACGCGCCCGCTAAAGGTGTCATAACGCTCTTGGCCAGGGTAGAAGGTATCACTTGATGCGGTCACCCCTGTATGTACGGTAGCACCCTCTTCATCAACGGCGGCTTTCATCGCGGTCGCAACATCAAAATCAGGCACCGCTGGGAATTCCATCGGTGCAAAGTGAGTACTGGCACCGTCAAGACGTACAGAGCCGGTGGTCACGATCATATCACCGACGTTAATGTCAGGCTGGATAGCGCCTGTAGTACCAACACGCAAGAAGGTATTCACGCCCAATTGCGCCAATTCTTCTACCGCAATAGACGTTGACGGTCCACCAATGCCGGTTGAGCAAACCACCACGGATTTGCCATCTAGCCAACCGAGGTACAAGGTATATTCACGCTGTGAGGCGAGAAACGTTGGGTTTTCCATCAAGTTCGCGATTTTTTCAACGCGAGCAGGATCACCAGGAATGATGGCAGTGGTTGCGCCTTGTAGATCGGCTTTTGTGACGCCAAGGTGGAATACAGGGGTATCAGACATAATCAGTCTCCTCGCTGGATGCTATCATCAGCATTTAAAATAATGTAAGGCCTACCGAGGTAGGCCTGAACTCGTTATTGATTATGTGTTTAGGATACCCAAATCTGCTCCTTTTTATGTGACCATAATCGACATATTGCACGATCATCTCTTACAACTTTCAGGATTTAGAGATCGAAATCACTTTATAAAGGTAAAAGCAGACAGAGGGTGTCCTCATTTTTGGTCCTAATCACGCAACAGGCGTAATGCATTCAGTGTCACCAACGCTGTCGCCCCACTGTCTGCCAGTACAGCCACCCATAAACCGGTGATCCCTAACACACTGGTGACCAAAAACACCCCTTTTAGTCCTAGCGCAATCGTGATGTTTTGCCGCACATTGGCTTGCGTCGCGCGCGCGAGCTGAAGAACGCGAGGCAGCTCAATTAAACGATTATGGCTCAATGCTGCCTCGGCAGTTTCAAGCGCAACATCCGTCCCACTGCCCATCGCGACCCCCAACTGAGCGGCTTTCATTGCAGGAGCGTCATTAATGCCATCGCCAATCATGGCGATCCGATACTGACTCGCAAACGCTTCAACCGCCGCAACCTTGTCTTCAGGTAATAGTCCAGCACGATAATCAATCCCTAACTCGTCGGCAATTTCAGCAGCGGCTGTCGGGTTATCCCCTGTCAGCATCACAGGATGGATCCCCATCGCGCGGATCTGCTCAATCGCCTCACGTGCATCCTCGCGCAATTTATCGCGCCAGCCAATCATGCCATAAGGGCGCTCATCGACCATCACTACCGCAACGGTGACTCCGCGTGCCGCGATCTGACTGGCCTGTTGATACTGCGCATGCTCGAGCGTGGCGTCCGAGAGTTTGTCGAGCGCAACCATCCGAACAAGCTGGCCGTCGACTGTCCCTTCTACGCCTCGGCCTGCATTGGCTTGAAGCCCTGTCGCATCGGGGATAGAAAGACCGCGTTCCGTGCTGTAGAGCACGAGTGATTTAGCCAATGGATGATGACTACCGCGTTCGATCGCTGTCGCCAGTTGCAACAGCGTGGTTTCATCGCCTTGCCACACGCAAACATCCGTGACCATGGGCTTACCTTCTGTCAGTGTGCCCGTTTTATCAAAGGATACCGCGTTGATACCTGCCAAGCTTTCTAGCGCCGCTCCCCCTTTAATTAACGCGCCTCGACGTGCTGCCGTGGCCAAGCCCGAGGTGATAGCCGCTGGTGTGGAAATCACCAGCGCACAGGGGCATGCAATCAATAATAGTGCTAGGCCACGGTATAACCACTCTTGCCAACTGGCAGCAAAAAAGAGGGGTGGAACGACAACCACTAACACGGCTACGCCAATCATCGTCGGGGTATACCAACGACTGAATCTATCGATAAAGCGTTCAATCGGTGCTTTTTTTGACTCGGCTTGCTCAATCAAATGCAGGATTCGGTCAATGGCGTTTTCACCTTGGGCAGAAGTCACCGTCAGTGTCACCGTTTTATCGGTGGCTAAACTGCCTGCCATCACGGTGTCGCCCGCTTCAATATCGACCGGAATCGACTCTCCCGTCAGGGCGCTTTGATCAAAACTCGCCGCCATTTCCATCAACTTGCCATCCGCCGGCAAACGCTCACCGGCGCTAATCTCAATCACATCACCGGGCGTTAATGTGCTCGCCGCAACGGCTTCACGTTCACCGTTTTTGCCCACTCGCGTCACGGTTTCTGGCACTAACGCCATTAATGATTGAATACCGTCACGGGCACGCGTCGAGGCATAGCCTTCCAGCCGCTCGCCAATGAGAAACAGTACCAACACCATGGCCGCTTCCGTCGTTTCTCCTAGGTAGAGGGCACCGAGTGCGGCAATACTCATCAGTGTTTCAATGGAAAACGGGGATCCCTGACGTGCCAGCCTGCCCGCTTTGAGTAAGATAGGCGTTAATCCGACCACGGTGGCGCCGGTAAATAACCAGTCTGACAGTGAGGGAGACCAATAATGCAGGCCCCAGGCGATGAGCATGCTGCCAATCAATCCAAACAGTAGTGCATCATCGCGCCACTTTTGCCAGCCAGAAGGCTCTATAGCGGGTTGATTTAATGCCAGCAGTGGAAAGCCCACTTTTTTGGCCGCGTACTGAATCGCCGCAAGCGTATCAGCGGGTGCATTATGGGAGAGAGACACCCGTAACTTTTCAGTCGCAAACAGTACTGTCGCACTTTCAACACCCGGTGTGGCGTGAATCGCCTTCTCTAGTTTGGCAGCACAGCTTGGGCAGTCCATTCCCGTCACCGCCCATTCATGGGTCACAGAAGAGGAAAAGCGATGCCTGTCAGGATCGTCGTCACCTGCATTGCCCTCGCCATCTTGATGACTCGAACAGCAACTTGTTTCTTGGCATGTGTTTGTCACCGCCTCTGTGGACTGAGAAACGGTTTGGTGATGGGGTTGGTGACAATGGTGGTGTCCGCAGTGTTTACACATAATCGACTCCTTTGTTGGTCGTTGTGTTTATCATTTACGGACAGTATAAGGGTTGGAGCCCACTCCAGAGTCAAGGACGGATGTATCACTATAAAAACACCCAGCCGTTGAATGGCTGGGCGTTAATTTTAATTACCGCGACGTACCCGCAATGGGTTACTGAATCACAAAAATATATCCTTGCAGAATAATGAGATTCACGATGTCGATAAAGAACGCACCGACAATAGGAACGACCATAAAGGCTTGAGGCGCTGGCCCAAAGCGGTTAACGATCGAGCCCATGTTCATGACTGCCGTCGGTGTCGCCCCCAAGCCAAAACCACAGTGCCCACCAGCAATGACCGCACTGGTATAATCGCTTCCCATTAGCTTAAAGGTGACATAATAGCTAAACAACCCAATCACTACCGATTGAATCGCCAGAATAATCAGAAAGGGCACGGCTAAGTCGAGAATATTCCATAACTTCAGCGTCATTAAAGCCATCGCCAAGAATAGAGACAGAGAGACCGTCCCCACCATATCAACCGTTTCTGATTCAAGCTTGCGTAAATTAAACAGCTCTAACGTATTGGTGATGATCACACCCAAGAATAACGCATAAACAAAGTCAGGGATCATAAGCCACTGAATGTTGAACTGACTAACCCATTCAGATAAATGACTTGCACCTGTAATACACAATAACAAAATAAACAAGACTTCAATCACTTTTTTAGCAGTGACTTTATCTTCTTCATTTTCATTATATGTGACTAATTCAGGATATTTTTCGTGCGTTGTTGTCCCACGTCCATACTCAGATTCGAGTTGGTGTTTATTAATCAAACGCTGAGCAACAGGGCTACCAATAATCCCGCCAATAACGAGGCCAAGTGTGGCTGAGGCCATTGCGATCTCAAGCGTGCTTTGAATCCCATATTCATCCGTTAATATCTGTGCCCAGGCTGCGCCAGTACCATGGCCACCTGATAGCGTAATTGAACCGGCGACTAAGCCCATTAACGGATCAAGGCCTAGGAGCGAGGCAAAACTGACGCCAATCGCATTTTGAATGATAATATAGACAGACGCGATCGCTAAAAACCAGAAAACTTTTAGCCCACCTTTGACTAACTGTTTATAATTGGCTGCCAACCCAACGGTGGCAAAAAACATTAGCATAAAGGTGTTTTTTAACGGTAGATCAAATTTAAAGTTGATACCGTTATAATGTAAAACTGAAATCACACAAGCAATGATCAATCCCCCAACAATAGGTTCGGGAATATTAAACTTGCGTAATGCGGGAATTTTTGAATTAACGAAATGGCCTAGAAAAAGTACACCAATAGCAATCAAGAATGATTCTAGTGCACCAATTGAATTGAGTTGATACATATAACCTCTTTGTTTCTCTCACCTCGTCCTCCCTGATCGTCCAATTTAACCTTTGTTTCTACCTCATTTGATATTGTCGTAAAGTCAATGCTGGCCTCCACACCCACGATATTCCCGCATCCTGCTTATCGTATTCACTGCATGACAGGGGCTAACCTCTGTATCCGCACGGCAGGCCACCAGCTTGCCAATGGGCAGCACAATAGCAGAAAACCTTAAAACTGGCACCAAAAATCGCACGATCTATCACGATCATCGCTTTAGTTATTGAAATATCAATATTAAAAGGCAGGATAACAGCAGAGTGTGCTGATTAAAAAATAGACGGGAAACGAGAGGAGATGCTCAATTCAACCACCCTACTGACGGCTCAGTAGGGTGCGTGCGTATCGTACTGTGGTCACACAGGGTGGGTTAAACATTCGCCCATCTGCATCCCAATGGCGCGCAGTATGTCACGACGCGTGATGATCCCAACTAATTTACCTTCATCGACGACCGGATACAGTTTAGGTTTGGTCGGTGCCATCATTTCGGCCAGTTTAATGATACTGTCTTCTGATTCTACCGCTAACGCGTTGGGCGTCATGCAATCTGAGACGGTGTGTGAGTCTTGACAGTGGTAGCTGTCTCGTAATAACTGCTGCAACATATCTTGCTCGGATATAAAGCCCACCAAACGCTTATTTGCATCAATGACTGGTCCTCCCGTTTGCTGGCTACGAAGTAACTTTTCGAGCGCACTAGACAACGGCATGTCCTGCGAGAATGTAACCGGTCGTTTGTTCATATAATCTTTGACTGTGATCGACTCCATGTCGCCTCCCCAAATCGTTATGACATTATCAGTCCACCCTTTAAGTGTCGTCTAAGTTGGCGAAATGTCTAAATCACTTTCAACAATTTTTGTTATCGGGCAGACCAATCATCAACACGTTGGCATCTTCAGCCAGGCTACCATCCGAGTAGCGGATAGAGTTTTCCGGTTTTTACTGCTCGATGGGCGTTATTAATGGTGCCATCTTGCGCCCATTTCGTGATCACGGGCCGAATAATTGCCTGGGTGGTTTCCCAGTTTTGCCCTGGTTTTACGGCATCGAGATATAACAGCTGCAACAGTAGGCTATCGAGTCCAGTCAGTAACTGCTGCGAGCTCTGATCGTTAAAAATAGACGGATAGACTCGGTTATCGTCATTGGGTAACCCCATGACTTGCGTCAACTCTTCCACCACGCACGCCACCAGCTTACCTTTTGATCGGGCGAGATCGACGGGGATCAGCACCGCCGCATACTGAATTACCCCGTGTCTATCCACTTTAATGTTGGCAGCACATATCGCGTTCTCTAATGGCGAGACATCGTCCGTCGCAAACTGTTTGCGTGCATCGTCTAAAAAACGGGCATGATTAGTAAATACGATCGATAGATTGGCGCGTTCAGGCCTTTCGGTTGGGGTAAAGGCTACCCCAGTGATTGATTGCAAATGACTAAGATGGTACGCCACTAAATTATCATGGAGCTCACTGTTATTAATTGGATGGGCAATATGATACCGAATCGGCGCTTGCCACTTTCGGATGCCCTGCTCCCCTTCAATATATTCGCTTTTCATTGCTATTCGGTAAAAAGCGTCAAGGATATAAGCAGGCGATTGCCACGCCTGATCACTCGCCTCGGCCGGAACGGTCCATAAACATCCTATCAACATCAAAGCCAGCCATCCTCGGCGATACACAGCATCACTCCTTTGTTTTCATTACGTTATCCAGCGTCGCTGCAAAAACAACAGAAAAATGGAAGCCAGGTACCATTTTTCTAGACAGATTTTGAACCGGATCGACACTATGACTCCAATCACATTTTACTCTAGCAATGGCTGTGGATAGTAACCAGGATCTTTCCTATCTAACGAGGATATTATGCGTAAAACGTTACTTGCCTTATTTATTCCACTTGCGTTGCCCGCTTATGCCGCCAATATTGTCGATGCGACCAGTATTGATTTGAGCGAAGCACTCGCACCTGAGCAATCTCGCAGTGCCATGGTGAATGGCTCTCCATTAAGTTACCAAGAGCAATCTCGCCTTAACATTGGTGACCAATCTCTGGTTCGCAAACAACAACTTCATTACGGTATTCCTGTTTATGGTTACTCGGTGGTTGAGAACACATCGGCGCGCAATTTTGCGCCGGAGGTAAAAGGCGAGGTCGTCACCGGTATTGAGTCTGATATTGGCAGCACGCTGCCGATGTTGAATCAGCAACAGGCTATTGCCATTGCACAGGGCGAATCGACCCCAAATGCGCGGCAATTTAAGCAACCAGATGCGAACACACAGTTGTTGATTTGGCTTGATGAGCAGCAAACTGCGCGCCTGGTGTATAAAGTCGACTATTTAGCCAGCGATAATGGCCATCCGTCACGCCCGATTAAAATTATCGATGCGAAATCCGGCACTGTTTTAGATAGCTGGGAAGGCATCGCTCACCTAGAAGCGAGTGGCCCAGGAGGGAACCAAAAAAGTGGTCGGTTTAACTTTGGTCCGAACACGCAGCTCGGTGGATTCCAGGTGAATAGTCGCTGCCAAATGGACAGCCCCGACGTGAAAACCATTAATATGAACAACCGTGAATGGGGCGGACAAGTTCATCAATTTAATTGCCCTCAAAATACCTATCGCCAAGTCAACGGCGCCTATGCCCCGATGAATGATGCGCAGTACTTTGGTCAGCAAGTTTTCAACATGTATCAAGATTGGTTAGGTGTTCGCCCTATTCGCCAGCAGCTCACAATGCGTGTTCACTATGGTCAAGGCTACGGTAATGCGTTTTGGGATGGTCGCCAGATGACATTTGGTGACGGAAATCGCAGCATGTACCCGCTTACCACTTGGGATGTGATTGCACACGAAGTCAGTCATGGTTTTACCGAGCAAAACTCTGGCTTAGAGTATCGCGGAATGTCTGGTGGCATGAATGAAGCCTTTTCAGATATCGCTGCCGCAGCGCTAGGCCAGTATGTATTCGGCGACTTTAACTGGAAAATGGGTGAAGATGTGATGAAGCATAGCGAAGCTATGCGTTATTTCATTAACCCCAGTAAAGACGGTCGCTCTATTGGTCACGTTGATCGTTACTATCAAGGCATTGATGTCCACTTAAGCTCGGGGATTTATAACAAAGCCTTTTATCATTTGGCCACCAGCGAACAGTGGAATATCAAAAAGGCCTTCCGCGCATTTGCAACTGCTAACCAACTTTACTGGCGTCCTAACGCGAGCTTCCAACAAGGCGCGAATGGGGTTTGCGAAGCAGCTAAAGACCTTAACTACCCTGCGGGGGCAGTGAGTCAGGCCTTTGCAGAAGTCGGTATCGAGATGCAAAACTGCCAAGGTGGCGGTGGCACACCGACGCCTGAGCCTGAACCACAACCCGAGCCGCAGCTAAAACCGCTCACCTTAGAGCAGCCCGTGCAAATTCAAGGTACAGCGGGAAGCACACAGCAGTTTGTGGTTCAATCCGCACCACGCGGTACGGTTTGGCTACAAACCTATCGCGGCCAAGGCGATGTCGATTTATATGCCGCTGTCGGTCGCCCGGCAAGCGCGAATGATCATGACTGTCGTTCAACCAATTCGGGCAACGATGAGTATTGTGGCTTTAGCCAAGTTCAAGGCCAAGACATTTATGTCACGGTAACCAGTAATGGTAACTACACCACGAATGTCTTAGCCCGGGTTGATGACCGCGGTGTAGAAAAAAATCGCTGCGCCAATATGCCTAGCTGGAGTCAATACAATTATTACTCGGCCGGCGTACAGGTTCAGTATCAAGGACACTTTTTCCAAGCCTCACAAAACAATTGGGGCATTGATCCTATGTCCAACCAATGGGTTTGGCGCTACCAAGGTCGTTGCCAAGGCTAGTTTCCATGGCGGCTGGCATCATGCCAGCCGCTTCATTTGTCTGTTACTGATCATGCGCCCCATCCCTTGCCAGTGAAGCGATGACGTATTGTGATCCCCGCGCGATTCTCGCCGATAATGGTACCTATCTCTCGCATTACTGATTTATTACATCTATGTTAATGATTATTGGTAACAATTAAGTTATGGATAGATTGGATGCAAAAAAAGGTATTTCCCACTATCGGACGCTGGCATCACCTCGCGCTGCTCCTTCTCCTCATCCCTACCGCTGTCTGGGCCGCTGAGGTCAACACATCGTCGATTCATTACCCGACCATGCTCATGGGGCTGCTCGGAGGTCTTGCTCTGTTTTTATACGGCATGGATAAGATGTCCAATGCGCTTAAAAATGCCGCAGGGAGTCGACTCAAATCCTTGTTAGCGCGACTAACGACTAACCGGGTGGCTGGTGTATTCACAGGAGCCGGTGTGACCGCAACCATCCAGTCTTCCTCTGTCACCACAGTGCTATTAATTGGCTTTATTTCTGCAGGTTTGATGTCACTGACACAAGCAACAGGCGTGATCATGGGTGCCAATATTGGCACCACGGTAACGGCCCAGATTGTGGCCTTTAAAATCACCCAAGCCGCGTATCTGATGGTCGCTATTGGCTTTTTTATTCAATTTACCGCCAAGGCCGATAAAACCAAGCAATACGGCAAGATGCTGTTTGGCTTGGGTCTTATTTTTACGGGCATGAATATGATGAGTGAGGCGATGTCACCCCTGCGCGGCTATCAGCCATTTATTGATGCCATGGCCCAAATGCGAAACCCCTTCCTCGCTATCTTACTTGCAGCCTTGTTTACTGCATTAGTACAATCCTCGTCGGCCACCACCGGGATTGTGATCGTATTAGCGGGACAAGGCTTTATTTCGTTGGAAAGTGGGATCGCACTTGCCATGGGGGCTAACGTCGGGACCTGCGTCACCGCATTATTGGCCGCCATCGGCAAATCTCGCGAAGCCAAGCAAACCGCCAGTGTTCATATTCTCTTTAACATTATTGGCGTATTCATTTGGTTGCCAATGATCAGTACGCTCAGTGATTGGAGTGTCGCGCTTTCGCCGATTCACCCTGATTTAACCGGCGTTGAACGATTAGGAGCTGAGCTCCCGCGTCAAATCGCGAATGCGAATACGTTATTTAACGTCGTGAATACGCTTATTATGCTGCCATTCGTGGGAGGATTTGTTTGGCTGGCAAAAAAAATCATACCGAAAACGCCTAAACCAACGATCAGCGAACGGCCGATTGTCGCACCGAAATATTTGTCGAAAGAACTATTGATGACGCCAGACATTGCCATGGACCAGGCACAGCTTGAGATAGGTCGCGTTGGGCGTAGAGTTTGCAACATGATGAATGCCCTACCGCCTCTAACCTCAAAACTGGCCACGCAGCAAGAGCAAAGCGCAGCCGTGGAGGCGCTGGGGAAAATAGAGACTCTAGAACAACAAGTAGATATTCTACATGGGCATATTTTGTTTTACTTAGGACGACTGCGTAAAGAGCCACTTTCACAGGTACAAAGTGATCGTCAAATCATGCTGATCAGTGTGACCGACCAACTCGAAAGCATTGCGGATCTGATTGAAGACACCTTAGTTCCCATCATGGATAAATCACTTCATGCGGAGATTAGCATCAGCCCTGAAATGCAATCAACGCTTGATGAAATCCAGGATAAGGTGACGCATGCGTTACTTGATAGCGTGAATGCGATTCGACGTGGGGATACGCAACGGGCTAAGCGGGTACTAAACACCAAACGTACCCTTAACGCGCTATTGGATAAAGTACTGGCTCATCAAGCAGAGCGTTTGGTCGAGCATAACCCCAATCGTCTTCAACTGTTTAGTATTGAAATGGAGTGGACCGAATCGCTCAAGCGCGTCTATACCGTGACCAAACGTATTGCCAAGTTGCACCTGCGTGAAAAAGAAACGTAATGATGAATAAGTAGCTGATAAGACAAACAAAGTGGAACTAAGCCCTAATATTTGGGCTTAATTCGCCAAAAATATCGAGAAAATCGTTATAAAAGCTCCGCCCAAATTAAACTAGGAGCTTGAAATGTCTTATGAATTTCCTTCCCGTCCCAAGCCTCTTTCGGCACTTATCGCGCTTGCCGCGCTAAGTAGCACCAGTGCATGGGCTAGCGAGTCATGCGAGGTCGCCGATTTAGCAGCCAGTGCTAGCCCTATCCAAGTGATTGCGAATGCGGATCGCAGCTGCTTTACAAGCTGGTACGATACCCAATCAAGCCGTTATGATTCCGTTTACCAAGAAGCCTTTGTCCGCAAAGTCGCTCAGCGACTAGAGCAAACCGTCACGCAATATCAAGGTCAAGCAACGCAAGCACGCCAAATCGCCAACCTCACTGAATATATTCGCGCAGCTTATTACGTCCGCTTTTATGGTGACACAGACCAAGCTGATTATTCTGATAAGCTTGACGAAGCATTGGCGCATACCATCGTCCAGTTTCTACAATCCCCTTTTGCAACCGAAGATGGCCGTGCGCAAACCGATGCATTACATGGCCTGACGTTGATGGCCGATAGCATTAAGCAATTACCACAAACCTTTAACCTACAACTGCGACTGCTGGAAAACCTGAATCAAGCGCGCTTACAAGAGCGTGGCTATGTCAACGCGCTGAACAATCTATTTGTCGCCATGGCAGGTCACCAATCGCGTCAAGCCTTCTACGATGTGCTTGCAGCTGACTTGTCTTTGATCGATCGTCTCTACCAGTTTGTCATTGATAACCCTCAGTTATCACAAACTGAAAACGGTGCTTTATTGGTGTCGAATACAGTCCGCGAGATGGGCCGATTACTCATGGCACCTCAGCCAAGTATCCGTGCACGGGTTCTAACCCACTACCGTGATCTTCTGCCTCGTTTTCCTCTAGGTGGCGCCAACGATGCCGTTTGGGTCGGACTGGTTGAAATGGTCGACGCGTTTGCCCCTGATAAAATCCAAGAATTAGGCCTCACCAATGCCAAATCGACGTTAGCCACCAAAATCGTTCCCTATCGTTTTCAATGTGATGGTCCTGCCGTGATCCGCTCACAAAGCATGACACAAGCGCAGTCGCAACAAGCCTGTGAAAGCCTGCATCAAAAAGAAAACGCATTTCATCAAACCGTTCGCTCCGGTTATCAAGCGGTGGCTGATGATCTAAACGACAGTGTTGAAGTGGTGGTATTTGATAACCCGTCGGACTACAAAACCTATTCATCGTTCTTGTTTGGTAACTCGACCGATAACGGCGGCCAGTACTTAGAGGGCGACCCAGCAAGCCCTGACAACCAAGCTCGCTTTATTGCCTACCGCAATGACGAGGGGAAATCGCTCTCCATTTGGAACCTCGAACACGAGTACGTTCATTATCTTGATGGCCGTTTTAACATGTACGGCGACTTCAACGACGTGCTGCGTCATGGTCATACCGTGTGGTGGCTGGAAGGCTTTGCTGAATACATGGCTCATGGCGATGACTATGCCGAAGCAATTCACTTGGGCAAAGAAGGCGGTTATTCACTCAGTGACGTGTTTGCTACCACCTACCAACATGATGTTAATCGTGTGTATCGTTGGGGGTATTTGGCCGTACGCTTCTTGTTTGAAAAGCACCCAGAAGCGGTAGATGCGTTGCTCGCAGCCGGACGAACTGGACAATTTGAACAATGGGCAAGCTTAGCCAAAGAGTATGGTGAACAATATGGCCCCGCATTTTCGCAATGGCTGACGACGCTGGATAGTTCAGATGGCGGCGAGCCTCCTCGTCCAGATCCAGATCCTGACCCCGAGCCTGAGCCTGAGCCTGAGCCTGAGCACCCAGACGTTACAACCCTATCCCTGGGACAAACCGTCACCATTAGCGGGCAGGCATACAGTGAATATCTCTATCAGATCGACCTGAACCGTGCCGCCACTGCGCTTACCTTTAGCATCGCGGGCCAAGGCAATGCTGATCTCTACGTCGCCAAAGACCGCCAGGCGCACTATTATGACTTTGACACCACCGAGTGGAACCAAACCAGTAATGAAACCGTGACCCTGAACGATGTCGAGCCAGGGCGGTATACCTTGAGTGTCACCGGACGCGGAGACTTTACCGATGTCACTGTCGCGGTAAATGCGGAAGGCCAAGTCGATCCCGAGCCAACGCCAGAGCCACAGCCTGAAACACCGGCTGGCACCGATGACTTGCGCCCGGCTCAGCTTAAGGTCGCAAGTCCCAATAGCATCAGCGTCTATCAACGCCGTTACCTGTATGCCGACGTGCCTGAAGGCGCAACCAAAGCGCAAGTGTGGGTCATGGCAGACGGTGATACAGGTGATTTGAACGTGTTTGCGGCTGAAGAGTATTGGCCAACGCAAGCGCAAAATCAGGCAGCCTCTGAAAGACCCGGCAGCAATCAATACATTGAGATCGACTTACGCAACCAGCAACATTTGTACTTGCTACTCGCTGGCGACGGCAGCCGGAGCCAAACCGATGTTCGTGTTTACTTTCAATAGCAACTAAGTAACTAAGTAACTAAGTAACTAAGTAACGATAATATTATCAAGCGCTACCCCAGGTGGCGCTTTTTTACGTCACCTAGAACTGCAACATCCGTCGTTTTGGGGTTGATAAGGAGATAAATAATGACCGAATGGGAAAAGATGTGCCAAGGACTTGTGTTTGATGACAGCGATGGATCCATTGATATCAGGCGAGACCATGCCACACGAACCTTATTAGCATTCAATCAAAGCCTAGATACGACGACAAGAAAGCAACTGCTTACCACGTTATTACGTACCATCGGCGAAGGTTCGGTCATTCAACCTCCGTTCCATTGTGAGTTTGGCGAGACCATTGAGGTTGGCAGCAACACCTTAATCAACATGAATGTCACTATGCTGGATGGTGCACCGATCACGATTGGCAACCATGTGCTGATTGGCCCCAATACGCAGTTCTACACCCCTACCCACTCCCTCGACTATCAAAGCCGCCGCGCATGGGAGACATGGTGCCAACCCATTGTGGTAGAAGACGATGTGTGGATTGGCGGTAATGTGGTGATCTGTCAAGGGGTCACTATCGGGGCGCGCAGCGTCATCGCCGCCAATGCGGTGGTTAAACACGACGTGCCACCTGACAGTCTTTACGGCGGCACCCCTGCACGTTTCCTAAAGGCACTTAATGGCAATAGATAGAAAAATGAATCTGGCTAATCAATTAAGGCCGCACCTTTGGGAGCGACCTCTTTACTGACAGCTTGGTCTTCCTGCTTACTTCACAGGTTTGATGGTCAATTCGGCATTGTCGAAACCGAGGCTCGCAAGTTCATCGGAGTCAAAGTTAGAAATCAATTCTACCCCATTCGCTTCGCCCGTCGTGGTCATTGGCGAAATAGATCGCTTGACGCGAGCGGAAGCCGCTTTGCCAATCGGCTTCGCTTGGCCAAGCTCTATAGTCCCTGCATACTGGGATTCCGCATAAAAATCACCCGACACGTAGGAATAGAACGGACGTAAGCTTTTTCCTGTTGCCCACTGCATGCTTTCTAGGCCATACTTTTCAACCGCCCAGCTCCAGTCCCACCATTTCACTTCGCCAGGAATGTAGCGGTGATGCCATTGATATGCGATATCTGCAGACGGCTCACTACTACGTCCCATCGTAAAGGTGTGGTGTACTGTAGGACGATTTTCAGGGTGCGAGTGCCATGCGTTACCGCTCCAGCGCAAGAAGCCGTCAAAAGTCACGTCATAACTAATATCGGCGCCAAAGCGATACGGATAAGAAATGCTCGACCGATAAAGCTCGACGCGAATAGGTATCTCGGAGTTCGCCGGAACAAATGGACGTGCTTGTAACGTCACCTGCTCACTGCTCGAGCCACCATTGCTATTGGCAAAGCTTTGATTCGCCTCAAATGAAATAGTGAGCTTGGTATCGCCAACCAATGGCCATTTAAATTCGTTTTCTGTTTGTACTTTTTGCGCAAAACCATAGGTGTTGGTTTTCGACCAATTAGTGGCCTCATCGACTTTGAGATCAACGACCACTTGTTGAGGCTCGTCGAGGTTGTTGCGGGCGACAGCAGAAATCGTTTTGACTAACTGTTTATCGGACTCAACCACATCACCATGCCAGAAATCACTGTCATTTAAGGTATAAGCAAAGTTATCCACTTTGATGGTGGTTTTATCACCACAGCGGTAGCCATCACACCCGCCATCATTATTGCCCCGAATCAACCATTGATCACCGGAACGCCAAACGTTCATATCTTCACCGACGTAATCACTGTGATTACCACCTACCCATGCGTAACCCAGGTAATGCGCGAGATAGCTCAGCGGTTTGACAAATTCACTGCGATTATTGACCAGTGAATATTGGACATCGAGCTCAGTCCCTTCTGGTACGCTTTGAGCGGCGTAATCCGGAATATCGCCCTTATCATTGATGGGATAACACCATGTATCTTTCGTTTGACCGTAGTGTTTGATTTCACCGTTATAGCCGCTACCCATGATCGCCCAATCGCCTTCGAGCCCAGCGATTTGCCATTTCCCCATGCGATCGTTCAAAAAGTGGCGGTGGGTACTCGCCTCGTCTGCCGTTAAGGGCCGATAGTTGGCCCGGCATTGGTCATCGCCTAAGGTATCAAGCACAATTTGGTCAGGATAGACTCTCGCCTGTGCAACTCCCGCACTGACGAGCACTGCGATGGTGGAGAGAGTCAAGGTTGTTGTACGTGAGATTGTCGCCATTTGACGTCTTCCTTTTGTTAGGTGTTATTAGAGTCTGCCAGCTATTCGAAAGCTGACCTTTTTGACCTTTCCATAGCCAACAATAAAAACAAAATGAAAAACGATGATTTAAATTCCCCTTATAGTTCATTACTTTAGGT
>NZ_MUFI01000031.1:0-42655 GCF_001996265.1 Salinivibrio sp. MA440 | reverse complement strand
CTTGAAAGCATCGTTAAATTCTCAGGTTAAGCTGATTGTACTAATCGAGTTCCTAGTAGCATTTCATTCCTACGGTTTTATAACTGAATTATTTCTAGTAACGACAGGTACACTATTTGCGTGTTGTAGTGCTTTTGCTAGAGGTAAACCAGAGTATAAGCAAGCACAAAAAATATCTGACTATATTTTAGCCATAATGGGAGCTTTTATTTTCATCGACTCCATCTTAAATATATATAATGAGCCAGGTAAGTTTGTCAGTGTTGATACATTCCGGGATTTCTTGGTTCCTATGTTGCTGTCTGTATCTTTACTACCATATGTGTATGTATTTTATTATCTTTTGGCTTACGAGAGAGCGTTTGTTATAACCCATATCTATACTGACTCTAAACGACTTCAACGGTACGCAAAAATACGCTCATTTGTTGCCTTCAAAGGGAAGCCTAGTCTTATCCATAAGTGGGCGATCTACTCTTGTACTCCAGAGTTTGAGTCAAAAAAAACGATCCGAACTTCAATAGATAAATTCAAAGAGCAGCAGCGTGAATCAACGGTATAACAAGTAAGAATAAGTGTCGCGCAGTCGACACTTTATTTGGGTGCTGAACAAGCCCGTTTCTTTATTAAGTAAATAGTTTAAATTCGCATAGGTAGGCGCTGCGTCTGGCACTTTTTTCAGCGCGAACGCAGCCAAGAAACAAGCGGATACATTGTTACTTAAGAAGTGATGATTGGCGAAATAAACACCACAAAAGAATTGAGTAGACATGTTTGCTTCCGGTATTAAAAGCCGCACCTAAGTGTGGCAAATCCTCAAGAGGGGGAATCCATGTCATTCGTTATACCGCTCATCACGTGAGAGTGGAGTTTCTATAATATTTTAGTGAACAATATATGCTAGCTTTTGTCTAAGCTATCAATTGTTTACATCAAATATGAGATATTCCCATGAAATGTTTATTAAGTTTTCTGAAATTGAGGAAAGCTGCATTTAAAGAGAAAAAAGATATAGTCATTGAGTACCTTGATGAGTGTATATTTCACGCTCAGAATATTTTATTGTCAGAAGATCTTACGAGTATTTATACACGACAATCTCGGTTGTTCATAATTAGGAGGTTTGATACTTTAACAATTGACATGTCAGGTTACTTGACAGATCTAGAAATGGAAAAGATTAGACTTGCTTTTGTAGCTCTACGAGTTTATTTCCATGCAGCATCGCATGAAAGTGAATTGGATAAGCAATTAGAACAGGATTACCAATTGAGATTAGATGCTTTTAATAACTATCTATACCCTAGTGAAATGTGGCATCGCAGTTCTTATGAGGCTTATATGAAAAAGCTTGTGGTTGATAAAGAATCGGAAGCAACAATGAATAAGCAACAAATTGAGAACCGTATTAGGGCAATTAAAGAAGTGTGCTTAGACGAAGTTCAGTGTTTACATGATTCTCGTATTAACTGGCTTGCAAGACGTCATACAATACTAAATACAGCGGTATAACAAACGAGTATGTCATCAATTACTAAATTTTGGCGAGGTTTTTTTATTTCATATCACGCCGTCTCTGATCATTAAATTTAAGATTGCCACCATCTTACGCAAACAGAAATTTATGGCGATTTTTTTAGTCATTCATCGCGTGAGTCTAAAAGTAGTGCTTAGCGAGATTAACGCTAAAAAAGAATGAGTAAATATAGCTACCTCCGGTATTAAAAGTCGCACCTCAGTGTGGAAGATATTCAAGAGGGTAACCCTGTCATTCGTTATACATTTAGATAGAGTAGTGCTAATGAAGTTTAAAATAGCAGATAAAAGAATAAGAAATTTGTATATAGGGCCGCTTAGTGTTTTTATGTTTTGGCCTTCTTTGATATTTTTTGGTTCATGGTTTATGGGTGATGTAATTAGTCTTGAGCATCTCCTTTATGTTTGCCTGTTTTGCTCTGTTCCTGCGCTATTAAACTATAAAGGAAGATGCGATTTTAAAAACTACGCTGAAAATCATGCCATTGAAGTTTCAGACAAGGGATTAATTTCTTATGAGCCTGACACACAAGAGATCATGGAGTGGGAAAGCGTTAAAACGATCAAGGTTAAGCGTTCAAAGGAAAAGGTAAAATCTATAAAAATCTTTGGTAACCATGGGTTAACGGCTGATTTGTCAAGATACGAAGATTTAGATAGGCTCTATGATGAACTGAAAAAAGTGATAGAGGCAGGGCGTTGGAGATAGGTGTATAGTGGGTTAATTGGACTCCCGCTCTAAACAAACCACTCTTTAGCTGATTGATTAGTAGCGGGGATAACAAGAGTCGCAATACGATTGTCGGGTTTTATTTAGCTACCGAACCTGCTTATTATTCTTTGGTTTTGATCGTATTATTGCCCGAGGTATTATCTCTACGGCTATTCATTGCTATTCTGAAATTCAGGGTATTGCTCAAGAAATTCAATCATATCAAAAGGCATGACTTTTGGTTGTCGTTTGTACCAATTTACAAGCGGTTTTACATCCAATGCATGAAAATCACGTTTAAAGTCACTACTCCGATATACATTCGATAGCTCGATCCACTCGTCTAAATACTGGGTATCTTTAGATTCAGAAGTATACGCTAATAAAGCAGATTTGTAGGAAGATAGCTCTTTTCCCCAGCAATCAATTTCTGCTAGATGTTTAATATAACCAGTTGCTGCTACTTTTTCGCTTCGACTGAGATTAACAAACCAGCTTTCCTTGATCGGCTCTAATGGTTGACGATTTTTACGGCAATTACTTGCTTTTTCTTCTAGTGCAGAATAAGTGCTATCCATTTCGGACTTGAAAAATTCTTCCCATGTAAGGGCATGGCCTACAATAGGAAGGCTTATCAGTAAAAGTAAGGTGACTTTTCTACAGTACATTAGAAACACATCTCCAAAATTCGTAATCTTTTCCTGTTGCATTTAGTGCTGTCATATCAGCGTGGTCCTGCAGTCTACGGCGCCGAATAATTCCTACACTTTTAAATGCATCAGCGAAACCTTTCCAGTCATATATACTAATATTAATACCTGTGGATACTACTGATGCTGAACCCTCAATAATAACTGAACCATTTGCACTTCTTGATGCAAATAGTTGAAATAGTGGAACACCAGATAAGACTGCTTCAAGTACATTGGCAGTATCGATTATCCTATTCATTTCCTTGATTCCATCAAAGGTCTGAGCGCTAGGCTCAAAGCTATCTATTATTGCAAAAATCACCTTTAAAGCTTGATACTGGCATACATCTTCCCTGTGAGTCATTATCTCGGTATTTAAAAGTAAATACTTACAATAGTCGCAGAAAGCCTTATGATATTGGAGCATCATCACGTAAATATCAATTTTTGGGATACACCCATGCACCTGACTTTCCGTCCCATCAATCTTGAAACCGATTTTGCTTATTGCGTGGCTGCACGTCGGGACGCTTTTGTGTGTAGCTTTGGTTCCGATGAGGGATTTGAAGACTTTCTAACTGGCTATTTTGAACGAGTTAGTGAACGTATGCGACAGCCTAAATGGTTTTATCGGCATGTTTTTGTCGATGAAGAATGGGCTGGGCAGCTTGAATTTCGCAGCACTTCATCAGAGCCTGAGACTGGTTATGTGCATCTAATCTACCTTGCTCCTGCTTTTCGTGGCCGAGGGTTAGCTCCTTTGCTGCAGCGTTATATCGAAACCACCTTAACAAACGCGGGGTGCCGTCGAGCAATGCTTTCTGTAAGCCGTGATAACCATCGTGCGTTAACCTTTTATCGCCAGCACGGCTGGGAATTTGTTCGCGCCAACCCTAAACATGCGAAGACTGATTTTTATCAGTATTGGTTGCCAGCGTAGATACTTATTCATGCCAATATGCGATTATGGCGCGATAGGATGTTTCAGTAGGTAAATGGTTTATGACACTGATATGCCGATCAAAAAGGCTCAATGTGCGACAGTTTACACTCGACGATGCGCCGTTTATTGTGGAGCTGCTTAATGAGGCGTCGTTTATACGCTATATCGCAGATAAAAAGGTGCGTACTGAGCAAGATGCGATCGAGTATCTCCGTCACGGGCCGCTCGCAAGTTATCAAGCACATGGCTTTGGTTTAAATCTGGTGGAACGGCGGGAAGATGGTGAGCCCATCGGCATGTGCGGTGTGCTCAAGCGCGATGAGTTGGCATATCCAGATTTAGGCTACGCGTTTTTATCGCGTTATACCGGGCAAGGATACGCTACAGAAGCCGCCGAGGCGGTGCTTGAGGCAACCTTATTAGCAAGCGGACTGAACACCGTTCAAGCAGTGACCTTACCGGACAACCAACCCTCAAACCGCTTGCTCGAAAAGCTAGGGTTTCAGCTACAACGCCAAATCATGCTTTATGGGCATAGCAACAATCTGTATGAATATACCCGTACCTGAGCACCGTTAGGTGTTACTGAGCACTGCCACCCTGAACCGTGACGCGATGCAATCGTCTGGGCGCGTCGCCATAATCGGTTACTGCGTAGTGTTGGGTGGCGCGATTATCCCAGATCGCCACCGAATGCTTTTGCCAGCGAAAGCGAACGTGATATTTCGATTGGTGTGCTTGGTACAGCACCGCAAACTCAGTGTCTGACAGCTGGGATAAATCGATATTATCGACTTGCGCCCCTAACGTATTGCCTAAAGGGGTTATCTTCATTTGAACCATACCTTACCGCCAATAAATTTGTAGACTGGTGTGCCTCGCATTAGGGTGTCACGCGCAAAGGGCTGTTGGCACTGAGGGCAGTGACACGGCGTGGTGGTGGCATCCTCAACAATCCTTTCTTTAAAGCACTTCACCAAAGCGCCTTTACCACCTTTTCGGTATTTAAACAGCTGTGCGTTACAGCGTTTACAGAAAATATCGATGGTTTTGGTGGGGCCTTTTTTATTCGGTTTTGCCATTTTGATTGCTCGAGCGTCACTACATGCCGAAAACTTGATAGTGACGAGTCGGACGTAGGCTGTCAATCAGCTATGGTTTAATGACGCTTTACGTTATTAACGCTTGGCAACCATAAACAAAAGCCAACACGGGTGATCGTGCTGGCTATCGTTCCCGCCTCACAGCCAATGAATGTAAGTGCAAAGGGCTTTTTTTGCTTAGTTCGCGATTTTCACGCGGATTTTGCTCTTTGCAACGCTGGCCAAGTTCAGTGCGGCAATTGCAGCGTTGGCCTGGGCATCGTCAGGCATAGTCACAAAAGCAAAGCCTTTGGATTCGCCAGTCTCTTGATCCAGCACCAGATTGCAGTCGGTGACGTCGCCGTGTTCAGAAAACAGCTGACGGAGTTCTTGTTCGGTGGTGGTGCGTGCAAGGTTGCGAGCTAAAAGTTTCATTGTTGTCCGTTCATATCGAGGTAACAGCACCGATTGTGTCAGTAAAGGGGGCAACGACCAAGTAATAGTTTGGCTTTCTTATCGATACGTTAGCCTTGAGTGCTGCTCAGCCGACGTTTATGCGTCGCTTTCCCCTAAGTCATGATTGATCTTATCCAGCAGCGCAATAAGTTGCTGGGCTTGCTGATCATCAATGCTAGGAAACTTACAACGAATCTTTTCAGGAATTTCCGCTGCTTGGTGCTGCAGCTCAATGCCTTTGCCCGTCAATGTTACCCACCGCTTTCGCTTATCGTCTTCGTCTTTCACTATGGTGAGCAAGCCTTTATCGCTCATCTTTTTCAAAATCTGCGTCATCGCGCCACCATCAATGCCGGTTTTCTCAACCAGATTTGCGATCGCGAGTCGGTCAGTTTCCCACAGCGCCATCATCACTACATATTGCGGGTAGGTGAGATCAAGCTCGGTCAGCCAGGTTCGGTAGGCGCGCGAAATACCGTTGGAGGCCTTGTATAAGCGGTGACAGATTTGGCTATTGAGCTTCAATTGGGGATAGGTCATGGCTTGTCATTGTCCGTGTGTCTAGTGAGTATTTTATTTTGTGCGCAAAGTATTTGCAATGCTGGGTTATACGATCTATTGTTTTGCATGCAAAATAAATAAACCAGAGGCAAGCGGCTTCATCGCCCCTGCTGAGTGCGAAGCAGTGAGCCGCACGCGGACTGAAACACAGGAGAGTGAAATGAAAGAGCTACAAAGTGTTGCCTATACAGCAAAAGCCACCGCTACCGGAGGCCGCGAAGGGTCTGCAAAATCCGATGACGGACGTTTAGATGTGGCGCTTTCCACGCCTAAAGGTTTGGGCGGAAACGATGGCGAAGGCACTAACCCTGAGCAGCTTTTTGCTGCCGGCTATGCGGCGTGTTTTATTGGTGCGCTGCGTTTGGTGGCCGGTAAAGCAGGCGTGACCTTGCCCGAAGACACCCACATTAACTCAGAAGTGTCGATTGGCCCCATTGATGGCGGTTTTGGCATTGCCGTGAAGTTGGCAGTATCTGTTGGCGATCTGGATAAAGACACCGCGCATTCATTGGTTGAGCAAGCGCACCAAGTATGCCCGTATTCTAATGCGACCCGCGGTAATATTAAGGTTGAACTGTCAGTGATTTAAGCTAACTGGCAAGCTATGATAAGGGAGCACTGTTAAGCAGGGCTCCCTTTTTTATGTCCGCTCTTTAAGGGAGCAGCGCGTTGTTCGGTGCTCCCTGACTAGAAGTGCTCAGCATTGACTGCTAACACTTATGTACAAGCCCTATATCGATAACAAGGATGATGAAAATTAGCATGCCAGAAGTCACTGCGAGTAAGCTCACCAAGATAAGCGTCGCTCCACTAACGAATGCAGATATAGAGGGTGTTCGCCAGGTATCGTTACCTGACCAACAAGTGAAATTTGCGGGCTCCGCAGACGAATTTCTTGCCGAGACCAGTGAGACTATTCACCGCCATGTGATCAAACGAGCGGGCAATACGGTAGGCTTTTTTAAACTCGATACCGACTATGCGTCTCAGTATGACTTTTGCCCGCCAAAGACATTGGGCCTGCGCATGTTTGTAGTGGATGCGCGTTATCAAGGGCAAGGTCTAGGCACCGGTGCGGTTAAAGCTTTGCTTAAGTATTTGCCCGTTGCTTATCGTGATTTCAATTGGGTGTATCTCACTGTGAACTGTCAAAACCCGGCCGCTAAAGCCTGTTACCAAAAAGGCGGCTTTACTGATACAGGCGAGCTGTACTGGGGCGGCGCGGCAGGGCCTCAGCATATTATGTTTGCTGCGATTGACGCCGATAATAAGGGCAAAGCGCAATGAGAAAGGGCAGAACCACAACGTTTGGTCATATGCGACAATGGCTTAGGGCAGGCTTAGACTTGCACACGATGTGCCAACAGACAGCTCGAATCATGAGTGTGTTGTTTATCGGTTTACTATCAACGGGGGCCTATGCGCAAGGGTTGGATCTTCGCGTTGAAACCGGCGGGGTGACGTTTAGCAAAAATGATGTCAGCATCCCCGGAGATACCGGAACTCGCTTTGATATGACCGATTTAACCGGCCGAACCGCAACGCCTTACTTGCGTTTGTATGGCACGTATCAGTTCCATCCCCAGCACGCGGTACGCCTAACCTTTGCGCCTCTCTCTGTCGATGGTCGTGGCACGCTGTCAAAAAGCATCCAGTTTCAGGATCAGCGCTTTGCCGCCGAGCAAGCCATTGATGCGGATTATCAATTCAATACCTATCGTGCGACATACCGCTGGACGTTTTACGATCAAGGCCCTTGGCAGTGGGGCATCGGTGCCGCCGCCTTGGTGAGAGATGCTGAAATCACCCTCGCGCAAGGTGAAACAAAAGCAACGAAGTCCAACGTTGGCGTGGTGCCCTTGCTGCATGGCTATGGTCAATATCGTCTATCCGATCGCGCGGCGTTGATCTTGGATGTGGAAGGCGCGTGGTCACCCATGGGACGAGCGGTTGATGCGGCGCTGATGTTGGAGTATCACCTTGGCGATGGCTGGTATGGCGCTCTGGGGTATCGCACCCTAGAAGGCGGGGCGGACAACGATGAAGTCTATAACTTTTCTTGGCTTCACTATGGCCTAGCCAGCCTCCGGTACCGGTTTTAACTGCGAGGGAAGAAATGGAGATAGCGATCCAGCAAGGATGGCCGCTTGAGCAAGCACAACACGTCGCTGAGTTGTATGAGCAGGCGTTTGGAATGAAGTTCGCACGGGCAATCCCTAATCAGGCAGCGCGCGTGGCGGTGTTGTCTCAGTGTTTTGTCCCAGACTTTTCGTTTGCCGCTATGCAAAACGGCAAGGTGGTGGGGTTAGCTGGGTTTCAAACCCAAGCCGGCGCATTGACACAGGGCATGGGCGCGAAACAGTTGATCGATAGTTTGGGGACCATCAAAGGCATTTGGGCCTGCGCGATATTGGCGYTGTTTGAGCGTAAAGCGGCACACAATGAATTGGTGATGGATGGCATTGCTGTTGATAGCGCGATACGAGGTCAGGGGATTGGTTCCCAATTACTGGATGCCATTATCGATTATGCCCAATCGCATGGCTTTGAAAGCGTTCGATTAGATGTCATTGATAGCAACCCCAGAGCCCGCAAGCTTTATCAAGCCAAAGGATTTGTCGCCACTAAAGAAGAGCGCTTTCCGCACCTAAAATGGCTGGTTGGCTTTTCAGGCGCCACCACTATGGTCAAGGCGCTGAACTAAAACAACAAGAGAGACAAGGATGTTTATTTCTCAATATCAATGAGATAGCCTAGTTCTATGATAGGAATAGGAACAAGCACATGGAATTAGTCGTCCCCACACTCAATCACCAAGCAGCCTTTACGCGCTTTTATGATGATTTTGCTCAGTTTGATCCCGAGAATGCCGATTACTATCGGCCGGGAAAAGATGATTTCGCCACTTACGTGACTCGGTTAACGGATGAGTCATTGGGTAAAAACCTTCGTAAAGGTTATGTGCCGTGTAGTCATTTTTGGCTGCTTGATGCTGAGCAACAAATCATTGGCGCGATTCGGATCCGCCATCACATCAATACGCCATTTCTATCTCAAGAAGCCGGACACATTGGTTACGATATTGCGCCGTCATATCGTGGACGTGGATATGGCAAGCAAATGTTAGCCTTAGCGCTGCCCAAGGCGAGCGAGCTAGGGATCACTCGCGCCCTAATTACCGCGAATGAAGACAATATGGCATCGCGCAAAGTAATTGAAGCCAATGGCGGCACGTTGGAAAACATCATTAATGGCGAAGTGTTCAATGAATCATTGGCGCGGTACTGGGTGGACATTAATGGATGATTCCCCGCGCGTGGACCAACTGGACAGTGACCGTCTGTTGCTGGTGGCGCCTAATATGGCCCATCAGCCTTTAATTTTAGAAGCCGTGTTGGAAAGCCAGCACACCCTTGCTCCTTTTATGGATTGGCTGCCGCACGCGCTGACCGAATCGAGCTCGATTGAAAACACCCAACAAGCGATTGATGACTTCGACATGTTTATTAATGAGCTACGCTACTCGATTTTTGAAAAGTCGACGGGGCAACTGGTGGGTGTGATCAGCTTAATGATCCGTAATATCGCGATTCCTTACTTTGAAATAGGCTATTGGCTGCGGAGCTCTAAAGAAGGCCTTGGCTATATGAGCGAAGCGGTGAGGACGCTAGAGCGGTATGCGTTTAATGACCTTAATGCCAAGCGTGTCGAAATCAAAACCGCCTACGAAAACACCCGTAGCCGCGCGGTAGCCGAGCGTTGTGGGTATCATCAAGAAGCGATGCTTACCAACGACCGTATCCTACCTAGCGGCACGATTTCTAGTACTGTGGTATACGCCAAAGTGGCGGAATGCAATAAGACTGAGTGAGTCAGTTAATCTCGCCTTTTTTTACGTCGTCACGTAAAGTAACGCATTTATTGACGAGCGCGTGCTCGAGTTGCTGAGAACCCTTATGGATACACAACCCAATAACCCGCTGCACGGGTTGACCCTACAAACCATATTGACCCGTTTGGTAGAACACTATGGTTGGTCAGGCCTCTACCAACACATCAACGTGAACTGCTTCAACAACGATCCTTCGATGAAATCATCGCTGAAATTTTTGCGTAAAACGCAGTGGGCGCGAGATAAGGTCGAAGGCTTGTATATTGATACCTTTTGCTAAGGATAAAATACACGGATTGGTTATCAGGCGGGTTCATGGTAAATGATTGATTTTAAATAACTGTCGTTAAGGTGTCGGGGCGCTGTCGTGGTAATGTCGCCCCTATTTTGCATAGTGTTGATAGGGAAGAGCACAAAGGAGCAAGGATGAACGTGAAAGCACTCAGAGTTCAAAAAGGGTGGTCTCAAGACCAATTAGCACAATTCAGTGGGCTCAGTGTTCGAACGATTCAACGTATCGAGCGCGGCCACAAACCCGGATTGGAGTCGCTGAAATCGTTGGCTGCTGTGTTTGATATCGACATTACTGATTTGCAAAAGGAGACAGACATGCAGGCAGATACTTCAATGAGTCCAGAAGAAAAAGCAATCACCAATCGCGTGCGCGCCCTGGGTGGGTTCTATTCTCACCTGACTCGCTATGTGGTCGTGATGGCGATTCTGTTTATTGTCAACTGGCAAACTAGCCCCGGCTATTATTGGGCTTGGTGGGCTGCAATGGGATGGGGGATTGCAGTGGTCAGCCACGGTGTCAGTGCTCTGGGCGTTGTCGATCTCTTTGGTGATAAGTGGGAAAAACGCCAAATAGAGAAGCGACTGAATGCGCGGTCAAAGCGTTAACAACTCCCCGATAACGCCGAGCGAATGTGCCTCGGCGTTTTTGTTTTTCACCAGATAACAACCATGTTTTACTGAGAGGCCGCTTGTCGCTGCTGGAAGCGCGTTGCATGCTCGACCAAGCCCTTAAACAGCGCACGCTGACAGCCAAGATAAAGCAAAAATTCTGGATGCCACTGTACCCCCAGTGTATAAGGGCGGTTGGGCGACTCAATGGCTTGTACAATACCATCTAAATCACGTGCGCTTACCGTTAAATCCTCGCCTAACTCGTTAATCGCTTGGTTGTGTAGGCTGTTTATTTTGCGCCTACCTTGCCCCAACCGTTGCTGTATATGGCCGTTAACATCACGCAATATACACAAGGTTTTCATCGGGAATATTGTCCAGCGATGAGAGGTTTTCTTGCGCTGTTCGCGTAAGCTTTGGTGCAAGGTGCCGCCTAAGCAAATGTTGAGAAGTTGCGCACCACGGCAAATGCCCAACAGCGGCTTTTGACTGGCTAACGCGCTTTTGATTACTGCGCTCTCTAGTTCATCACGTTCGGGATCGTAGTTTGGTTTCACTTCGGGCTCAGCAGCATACAGCACAGGTTCAACATCGTGGCCGCCTGTGATCACCACACCGTGATAATCATCAGGCTTAAATATTGAACCTGGCCGCAACTGTAGGGGCTGCCCGCCATAAAGACGCACCGCGGTGGCAACGAAAAAACGCGGTAAGAAGGCACCTTTGTCGGGGCCGGTTATTGCGATAACGGGTCTACCCATAGCGTATTCACTTTCTCCGCCCAGTTATTGGTAATGCGTGATAATGGATCGTTTAAGTGAGCAAGATAAGCATCACAGCAAGCTGTCAGTCGTTTTGAATCTGCGGCAAGTTTCTCTACTTCTACCCAATCATTCCATGCCTCATGGATCCCCCATTGTGGACGACTTACTTTGCTATCCGGTAAACGATAGTGAAACGTGGGGCGCGCTTTTGTCAGGCCATCATTGAGCGCCTGATTCACTTGTTTCTCATCGAGGTGAGTGAAGAGTGGCAGCATATCTAGCGCACGATTACGCGTCGGATTATCAGCAAGGTAATCGGCAATTAAGGTGTCGCGATCGGGCCAATAATCGTGCGCGAGAACACGCGTGATATACGCTTTTGGAAACGGATCGACATAGCTTGTGAGACGACGGGATAAATCAATATCGGCACGTTTAATTAGCCAATCATACAAGCATAAAAATGCTTTCAGATGCGCGTTAATAGTGTGAGCGGATAAGTCGGGCAGTTCGGGATTAAGCTGCATCCCAAATGCATAGACAGGGCTGTCCTCTGTGCCTTCTGCACCTTGTTGTCGCAGAAACTCAATCAGTCTATCGACGTCTTGAAGTCGATCAAGCGGAAGCGGTGGGCTGACTATTTCGACCGGTACGACCATTTTAGCTGCCCAAGCTAAAACTTCTTCCGCGGATTGGTCAATTTGATTGGCGAGAGTCTTCTCACTTCGATCGTTCCGTCCAAGGCGTTTTAGCTTGGCGTAATCAAGCTCTATGATCCAATCACCCGCATTGTCACCGGTTAGTTTTCGGTCGTAACGGCCGCCATGCTCAACCGTCAGGGATAAATGTTTTGCAACGAGCTGTGCAATGGTGTCTAGCTCCATACCACTCAATTCAAGTTCAACACCGACGCAGCGCGTTTCTCCCTCTGCATTGGTGGTATGAGGGGGTGTTTTTAACGGTGAAGGGGACGCATTCATCAATGGAGCCTCACTTATCGGATAAACATATGAATACATGGGGGTCACGATGCGCTGATTAAAGGGAAATCGCCTCGATTTGTTCGGGAATTAGCCTAAACAAATCGCAAATATAATGCTCTTTGGCTTTCATCAGCCAATACGATCTGCCGCCCAGCTTGTTAAAGCCATTCGTTTTACATCGGCAATGGCTTCATCTGGCAGTGAGCTTTTTATCCCGACTTGAATGGTGTCGTCATGATAAAGATAAAGCCGAGAGAGAAACTGCTCAAAAGGTAGCGACGCTTCGCCGTATTGTTCGCCTTTTCCTTGGGTGGAAACAACCACTTCATTCCCCCAATCTTGGCCACTGTCGTTATTCGGGTTATAAAAATAGACCCGCATCACGTTGTCTTGGTCGAATGCGACACGAATCAAAGTAACAGCGTGCCATCCAATAAATCGCCCCTGACTGCTTGTCACTGCAATTCCAACGGGTTGAGGATGAATGACAGGAATGTTGCCATTGTATAAAGGATGATAGCTACGATAAAAACGCTCGATAAAGCAATCGAAATCTTTGAGTAGGCCTGTTTTAACGTCAACCGCAATCATAAATTCGCGCCCGACATACCAGCCGTGAAATTCGGGGTTTATCCATTTGTGGGGATCTTGCTCTCGACTGACGCAGCAACGGCCCATTTCAATATAAAGCTTGTCGAGATGAGGGACGAGGACCACGGACACGGGATCGGTGTCAAACGGCAATGCTGTGCTTAGGCCTTGTAGCAACGTGTGTGAGTCCAATGTTTTACCTTCAAAGTGCATGCGTAAGCTTGTATTACAGGCGACTTGAACGATGCAATTGAGTAGATAATCGGGATCATTATAGGCCCACATTGAGATGGCTCGAGCAGATTGGCAAGTTGGATTGTTTCCTTGTGCCACACCAAGCGGTTGACCAAGCACTGACATCACGCCTGCAAGAAGATGTACCCGCGCCGGCAGTTGATCGCCAAACGCGAGGGTTAGGCTGGCGGCAACATCCGGATGTAAATTTAAATAAATTTGCCGCCATAGACTCGGTGCGACGGGCGCGTCAAACAATACCCCACGCTCAAGCAGCATCGCCAGCCCATAGACTGCTTGTGCGGTCTGCGGATAGACAGCTTCTTGAATCAATGTGTGGACCAATTGACGATAGGTCACGAGACAATCTACCCCTGTATTACTGAGCCCTAGCGCGGTGGGGAGTATGTCACTGCCTTGGTTGTCGAGTAGCCAGCGTAAGAAGGTGGCGTGATAGTCAGACGCCAAGCCGACATCGTGCATCGCGCGTGCAAAGCCCATCGCCTCCTGTTGGAGGGAGTTGTTATCCATGGCGTTTAGTCGTTGGCAATAGGCATCGAGCCCCGGATCGTCATAGCAACCTTGAGTCGGGCCATATAGGGCGCTTACCAGACGGTCAATCCCGAGTTTTGCTTCACCAAGGTTGACTTGCTCTTGAGACACGAGAATGGATATCTGGGTGATCATCGCTTTTATCGGATTGACCTGAATAGGGCGTTGGGCGAGAACGCGCCAGACTTCATCAACTAACTCACTAAGAATGGTTTCGTAGCCTAAATGCGTGAGAAGAAACCGGTATAGTGAACTGATAGCGGGTGCCATCTCACCAAGGCGGATACGATTAGTTTCGTCGGTGATCCCCATGATGAGTGACAAATTAAGACTGAGTACTTTGGCAAGAAACTGATGAGCCTCTTGGGCTGAGAAAGTCGAAGGGGGGCTCTTACCCTCAACAATAGCTAGCATTCTTAATTGGCTGAGGCAATCTAGTAGAACGGTGGCTTTGTCCGCATGTGCGAGTGTTGCCGGCACTAAATTGGGTAATAGGTATTCTGGGTGATCCCAGTCTGTACCTTCAAAGAGACCGGCTGCATTGAGCGTATGGATACGCGTATATAGAGCGCTAATGCCGTCCTCTTGCGTCAGGACTTGCTCACAGATATCAATCACGTGAAACTGGCAGCTTGGTTTATCAATTGAACTTGCCTGATCAAGCTGCACCACAGCATGATCAAGGTTTTTTAGTAAGCTCGACATATCAATGATGTTCTTTCCTGCGCTGTATCAGTGGCGCTTGCCAGCCCATGGATAGGCATGTGTTAACTACCTTCACCTGGGTTGGTCGTCAGCCTACAACGTCCTTTTGTGCCTGATTATAGTCAAACTACTATTACACACTTCAGAGAAAATAGTAACCATAAGCCCCCTTGACCACTATCGCTACTGGCGCAAAGCTTGTAACTTAAGGGTGAAAATTCAACAGTTTTAACAACAAAACAAAAAATAACATCATTCAGGGAGTGAAGTATGACGAAGCAGGTCGTGGTGTTAGGGGCCGGAATGGTCGGTGTGTCCGTGGCTTGGCATTTACTTAAACGAGGGTATGCCGTTACCTTGATCGATCGCGTGCCTCCAGGGCAAGAAACATCGTTTGGCAATGCAGGCATTATTCAACGTGAAGCCGTTCGGCCCTATGCCTTTCCGCGTGATCTCACCACTTTGCTGCGGGTGTTGCCGAACCGTGCGGTGGATATTCGCTATCGTCCTAGCAGTGTGATTCGAGCGGCTCGCGCGTTATTGCAATATTGGCATTACTCCAGTGATAAGCATTATCGAAAGCTTGTCCCTGAATACGCAGCCTTGATAATGCAATCACTCGATACGCATGATGAGATGATACGGTCCGCGGGGGCGGAAGCGTTAATTCGCAAAGCCGGTTACCTTAAACTGTTCCGTACCCAAAAAGCGCTTGATGAAGAACTGACAAAAACAGCGTCTGACAGCGCGCTATTCGGTGTTGAATTTGATGTGTTAAACCGTCAACAGCTTGCACAGCGAGAGCCGAGTTTGTCTCCGTCTATTGTGGGGGCGATTCATTGGAAGCAGCCTTGGACCGTCACAGATCCCGGCGCCCTGGTCGAAGCTTACGCCGCGGATGTAAAATGCAAAGGAGGAGCCATTAAACATGCTTCGTTAACAGGCTTAACACGGCAAGGCTCGGGATGGCTCATTCAAACCACCAAAGAAAGCCTGCACGCTGACCAGGTGGTGATGGCAATGGGGCCTTGGTCATCGTATTGGTTGGATCAACTGGGAATTCAGGTGCCTTTGTTTGCTAAACGCGGCTACCACATGCACTATGCATGTAATAAAAAAGCACCACTGAACCATTGGCTTATGGATGCGGAAATCGGGTACCTCTTGGCGCCGATGCGTGCTGGTGTTCGCCTGACGACAGGCGCGGAACTGACAGCAGTGGATGCGCCGGTTAATGAGAGCCAACTTAATGCCGCTGAACAGGTTGCGCGTTCGCTTTATCCGCTTGGTCAACGTCTTGATGCATGCCCTTGGAAAGGTGGGCGTCCTTGCCTACCCGATATGAAGCCCATGATCGGCCCGGCGCCAGACCAAAAGGGGTTGTGGTTGGCATGCGGTCATGGTCATCAAGGTTTTACCTTGGGCCCTGTGACCGGAAAATTGTTGGGACAAATGATAGATGAGGAGCACACGGATATTGATATGCATCCGTATCGTGTCGATCGCTTTTAGTGGTCGGCTGCTGAGTTTGTCATCATTCCCACGCCATGAGGGATCGAAAACGCTGAAGTCGACGTAAACCCGTTTGCTTTACAGGCTGATACTGTAAGACAATGAATAGCTTGGCGAATCCTTTTTTGAGAGACAATGACGATAAATAGGGCTCAGCCATTGATGTGACGTGAACGTTTAGATAGGACCACTGATGCACCAGGCGTTTTTCTCCAAAACTAAGCCCGCCATTGTCGTGCGCGGCCCAGAAGACCAGTCATTTATCGCGCTACTCGAAGCTCGGCTGCGAGATCACGGCTGCGATGTGACTGTGATTGGCCCTGATGATCCAATGCCCGATTGGGATGCTGTGCAATTGATTAGCTGGGTGCCTGAGGGAGAGGCGCAAATGACAACCTTGCGCTGGTTGAGCGAGCAGTGCCCGTTTATTGCTTTAATGGCAAGTCAAGCGGCGGCTGATCGCGTGGCCGCGCTGAATGCCGGGGCGGAAGATGTGCTATCTGCCCCTATTGATATTGATGAGTGTATGTTGCGCACCGCGATTGCGATGCATCGCCGCCATGCGATGGTGGTGATCAAAGAGTCATCAGGCCAGCTGCAAGTTGATAATCTCTGGATGCACCAAGACACACACCAAGTCAGAGTGGATGACCAAGCGGTCAAATTAACACCCATACAATTCGAACTCTTGTGGCTTCTTGCGCAGCATAAAGATACTACGTTGAGTAAGTCACTCCTTTATCGTCAGGTGCTTAAAAAAACGTTTACGCCTGATGATCGCAGCCTCGATATGCATTTAAGCCGTGTTCGGAAAAAACTCGCTGACGCTGGACTGCCGCCTGAGCGCTTGCAAACCGACCACGGCAAAGGCTATTGCTTTATTTAATGGCGTTTAAGCTGAGCGTGACAGCGCAAGTCGCCAGCGACCAGGATGGGGTAAGCGAGGCAACAGCAAGCCGGCAACAACAATCGCAATCCCTAAAACTTGGATTTGGCTGACCGCTTGTCCCATCAAGAACGCGGTGAGTACTGCAAACACCGGTACAAAGTTAAAGAATAGGGCAGCATTGGCTGAGCCAAGGTGGCGTACACCGTTAAGCCAGAGCAAATAGCCCGCGACGGTGCCTAGCACACCGATATAAAGTAACTCTGAAACCGTGATTGGGCTGGCGGTTATCACCTCACCAAAGGGATGTACATTAGGTGTCATCGCACACATCACGCCGATGACCGTGGCGCCACTGAGCATACCCAAAAAGGTATAGGGGATGACAGGCATCCAACGACCAATCCCTTGGCTGAAAAAGGTATAGGCACTCCACGCGAACATGCCGGTGAAAATCATCTGATCGCCTTGATTAAAGTTGAGGTTGCGTAAAACATCCCACTGTCCGTCGGTGATCACCAATAATACCCCCGATAAACTGACCACCAAACTGAAAACTTGCCCTTTGCGCGGAAGTGCGCGTATTGCTACGCAGGCAATGAAAGAGGTGACTAACGGGCTGAGCGCCATAATTAATGAGCCGTTGGTGGCTTGGGTATATTCAAGCCCGGTAAACAAGCAAAGATTTAACCCTCCAATGCCTACAGCACTGACGGTAGTTGCCCATAGCCATTGTTTGCCACTGAGATGGGGGATCTTGGCTCGGGTTGCTTTGAGATACAGACCCAGACAAATGGCCGCGATCCCAAATCGCCAAAAAACAAGCGTGAGTGCACTGACCTCATTCAAAGCATCCTTACCGATGGGAAAGGTGCTGCCCCAAAAAAACGCACATAAAATGAGTAGGGCGATGGCTTTCCAAATCGACGTTGTATTCATATCAATACCTGACTTATTAAACGATGTGCGCTAGTGTATAAGTTTCAAAATTTGAATAAACCGGCAATATCAGAACGGTAAATGCCAATAATGAAACTTAACTATTCGCTAGACGATTTGCGTTACTTTTGTACTGTTGCCCAGTTAGGCAGCTTTAAAGCCGCAGCGCAACAGCTGTCGATGCCTCAATCGACCTTAAGCCGGCGAATTCGTCAACTTGAGCGGGATCTGGCCTTGCGGTTACTCAACCGTGATGCCCATCGTATCTCGCTCACGCAAACGGGTCATCGCTATTTCGAACGCGCTGCGAGTCTTTTTGATGAACTGAACGCGGTCAGTGATGAACTCTTGAGCGAAAAGCAGCATCCTAAAGGTAAGATCCGTGTTAGCGCCCCTATTAATGCCGGTAAACAGTTTTTACGCGCTGTTTTGTTTGATTTTATGCGCGCCTACCCAGAGATTCAGCTTGATCTGAGTTTTTCTAACACACTGGTTGATATTGAAGGCGAAGGAATGGATGTGGTGTTTCGGGTCGGTAATCCGGTCGTGGAAGATTGGATCGCACGGCCATTAACCGATATTCACTTTATTGTCTGCGCGAGTCCAGGTAGTGATTATGGTCAGCTTCAATCACCAAAAGAGCTGGTGGGCAAACCTGTCGTGCTGTGTCACCCAATGACCGTTTGGCAGCTAGAGCACGACACAACCGGTGACGCTTATGACTATCAAGCCACGACGGGTATTCGGGCTGA
The DNA here is from genome assembly GCF_001996265.1 of Salinivibrio sp. MA440. Classification (NCBI taxonomy): domain Bacteria; kingdom Pseudomonadati; phylum Pseudomonadota; class Gammaproteobacteria; order Vibrionales; family Vibrionaceae; genus Salinivibrio; species Salinivibrio sp. MA440. The sequence goes on along the minus strand of NZ_MUFI01000031.1, from coordinate 23,957 downwards.
AGTTGACGAAATTCAAATGCTGACCCATGCCGTGCAGGCAGGCTTTGGGATGGGCTACATTCCTGACTACTCCGCATTACCGTTGATTGAACAAGGAGCGCTACAACGGGTGTTGCCATCATGGCGGAGCCAAGCACGAACGCTGTTTTTGTTGTATCGCGATCGGGAGCACGTGCCGCTGCGGGTGCGGTTGCTGGTGGAGTTCGTGCTCGCGCGGTTTGTTGGATAATGACATCAGGCCACAGTGTTTTGCGCTGTGGCCTGATGTGGGAAGGTTAGGCGTCGTGGTTTGTTTCCGTTGACACCATATGTTCAGTTGGCGTCGGCGTAATCGCTTTGGCTAAGAACAAGTACATCGCGGGTACCACGAACAGGGTGAACAAGGTGCCCAGTGTCATCCCACTGGCAATCACTAACCCCATGGCAAAACGCGCGCCTGCACCGGCTCCTGAGGCAATCAAGAGCGGGATCATGGCGAGAACCGTCGCAGCCGTTGTCATCAAGATAGGGCGTAAACGGATCGCTGTCGCTTCTTCAATCGCCTCGCGTTTCGTGCGCCCATCTTGCTGTAACTGATTGGCGAACTCGACGATTAAGATACCATGTTTTGCAATTAGCCCCACCAAAGTGAGCAAACCGACCTGGGTATAGATATTCAGCGTGGTAAAACCAAGGCTGATAAATATCAACGCCCCACACACACTCATGGGGACCGTGACCAAAATAATGATCGCGTTTTTAAACGACTCAAACTGCGCCGCCAAGATTAAGAAAATCACCACCAGGGCAAAGAAGAAGGTGACGACCAGTTGTTGGCCTTCGCTCATAAATTGCCGCGATTGCCCTGCATAATCGACACTGAACCCAGCCGGTAATTCGGTTGCGGCGATCTCTTGTAATACACCTAGCGCTTCGCCTAAGGGGACACCTGGACGTGGGACGCCCGAGATTTTAACCGCATTGAGTTGTTGAAAGCCTCGCAGCGCTTGTGGCTGAACGCTTTCTTCTAAGGTCACTAAGGTCGAAAGTTGGATCAGTTCACCTTCTTGGTTGCGGGTATAAAACTGACGCAGTTGATCTGGCGTAAGACGCTCACTACGCGCGACTTGTGGGATTACACGGTATGAGCGGTTATCCAGTGAAAACCGTCCAGCGTCAGCGCCGGATAACAGTGAGCCCATGTCGGCCGCGAGCTGTTGCATGCTCACACCCATCAAGGCGGCCTTTTCACGGTCGATGTTGACCGTTTGCTTTGGACGGTCGATACTTAGATCGGTATCCACAAAGATAAATCGCCCACTTTGCATCGCTTTACCAACAATATTATTGGCGACTTCATTGATGGCTTCATAAGGCTGGGTTGAGCCAATAATAAACTCGACCGGAGTCCCTCCGCCTGGAGACGGTAATGAAGGTGGCACCAATGCAAAGCTACTTAAGCCTGGCTGGCTCTCCATAAAGGGCTGAATCTCGTTTTCTAAGATGGCTTGGGTACTGCGCTYACGCTCATCCCAAGGGGCAAGCACAATACCAGCGATGGCATTATTGGTGCCGCCTGAGCCATTAATAATAAAGACATTATCAATTTCTGGCACATCATCAATGAGCCGGTTTAACTCGTCTGTGCTAGCAGATAGCGCGTCCAGTGTGGTTTGGCTATCGGCCTCCAAAATAGAGAAGACGAACCCTTGATCCTCTGCCGGTTCTAATTCAGAGGGGCTGGTGATAAACAAAAAGTAGCAGGATACCAACACAATTGCGCCAAAAGTAAGCACAACGCCGTTAGTATTTAGCAAACTATGTAGGGTACGTTTATAGCGACGGTATAAACGATCAAATTGTTTATCTAACCAATGTTCAAGAGAATTCTCTTTCGCCGCTTTATCGGCTTGATAAGGTTTGAGTACATAGGCACACATCATCGGTGAAAGTGTTAGTGCGACCACTCCCGACAAAATCACCGAGGCGGCGAGGGTAAACGCAAATTCGACAAACAAGACACCGGTTAACCCCCCGACAAAGCCAATGGGCAAGAATACCGCGACGAGCGTCGTCGACATGGTAATAATCGGCCAAGCTAGCTCACGCGCCCCCTCAATAGCGGCCTCTGTTCGACTCTTTCCTTCTTCAATATGGCGGTGGACATTCTCCAGCATGATAATCGCATCATCGACCACCACGCCAATCGCGAGAACCATTGCCAACAAGGTGAGCAGGTTGATGGAAAAGCCTAATAGAAACATCAAGAAGAAGGTGCCGATTAATGACACCGGAATGGCGACCGCCGGAATAATCACCGAGCGCAATGATCCTAAAAAGCCATAAATAACGAAGACCACAATCGCTAGGGCGAGAATAATCGATATCACCACCTCATCAATGGCATTATCAATATACTCGGTGGAGTCATAAGCGATATAGGCTGATAAGCCTTGTGGTAGTTGGGGGATAATATCCGCGTCCCAAACCTCATTGACTGATTCAATAACATCAAGAGCATTGGCATCCGGGGACACTTCAATGCCGATAAAGGTGGCATCTAATCCGTTAAAGTTAACGGACGTTTGATAACTTTCTGCACCTAATTCAACCGTCGCGACATCCTCTAAACGTACTACCGATTGGCCATCGCTGCTGATCACCAGATCTTCAAATTGTCTGACGTCATGAATGTCTGTGGCAGCGTTTAAATCTATCGCGACATCTTGGCCTTTGGTGCGTCCAAGCGTTGCCAGAACATTATTATTGCGCAATGCAGCAACGACATCCGTGCCGGTAAGATCGTATGCAGCGAGCTTGACCGAATCGAGCCAAACCCGCATCGCAAAGCTGCTAGCACCGAGTACATTGGCGCGTTGTACGCCGGGAATCGTAGAAAGTTGCGGCTCAACCACACGCACCAAGTAGTCGGTAATTTGGTTATCACTGAGTACCTCAGAGTAAAAGGCGAGATACATCGCCGCCACGGTTTCACCGACTTGCAAGGTGACCACGGGTTCACGCGCATCTTCAGGCAGCTCAGACCGTACCTTGTTGACCTGTGCGGCAATTTGCGTGAGTGCTTCATTAGGGTCGTAATCAAGACGCAAATAGGCCTCGATAGTGCTGACGCCTGCCGTCGACGTCGAAACCAAGTAATCAATCCCTTCTGATGCGGCAATTTCACGCTCCAGCGGTGTGGTAATAAATCCTTGAATCAAATCGGCATCTGCACCGATATAGGTGGTCGACACGCTGATAACCGCATTCTTAATTTCCGGGAACTGGCGCACATTCATGTCGGTGATGGCGCGTAAACCTAGCAAGATAATGAACAGGCTAACGACGGACGCTAATACGGGTTTCTTGATAAATACGTCGGTAAATCGCATCGAATAGCTCCTATTGATTCACAACGTTGGGATCAAGATCTTCGCTGGGCTGAACACGCGGATTATCACTGATCTTCACGTTACTGCCGTTGCGCAGCTTGAGCAGTCCCGAAGTCACGATGCGATCGCCGCTTTCCAGGCCATCCTCTATCACAATCATGTCACCGCGGCGTGCGCCGGTTTGAACAAAACGCTGTTGCACCGTCAGTGCATCATCTTGTTCTTGGATCACGAAAACGGCGTTGCCATAGGGGTTAAATTGAATCGCGGTTTGTGGCGCCAGTAAGACATTTTGCGTTTCTTCACCTTGATCAAGACTCACGCGTGCAAACATGCCCGAGCGTAAAATGGCGTCTGGATTGTCAAAGGTGGCCTGAATGTCGACACTACGGCTCGATTGGGTAACGACAGGAGAAATAGCGGTGACTGTGCCAGTAAACGTTTGTTCAGGTCGCGCCGTGATAGTCGCTGAGACTGTTTGGCCATCTTGTAGGGTACTAAGCTGTTGCTCGGGCAGGGTAAAATTAAGATGAATTGGATTCACTGAGGTCAGGGTTGCGACCACTGAACCTGGAGCAATTAATTGACCAAGACTGACTTTACGGATGCCAATAATGCCATCGAAAGGGGCGGTTAGCGACTTCTGTGCAATGCGCGCTTGTTGGCTATCAACTGCTGCATCTGCTTGTTTAGCCTCACTTTCTTTGCGTTTGAGTTCCGAATCTGATACGTTTTTATCTCTGTAAAGGCGTTGGTAACGGCGCATCTCTAATTGTGCTAGTTCAGCCACAGATTCGAGTCGGCGCAACTCTGCTTGATCAACACTGGCATCGAGTGTCAGCAGCCGTTGCCCTTTTTTTACTGGGGTCGCATTATCAAAGAAAATATCATCGACAATGCCGTTTGCTTCGGTGGTCAACTGAGTTTCATTAATCGCGGCAAAACTACCAATGGTAGTTTGTTGTTCACGCCATGGGTGCGTCGACACTGTGGTGGCTGTGACAGTCGCCGTCGGGGCAGGCATATTGTCAAAAAATTGATTCATAAAATGATCACCCACCATTTTGTAGGCAAAAATCCCACCAAATACGAGCACACACGCGACTAACATCAGAATTAAACGCTTTGTCATAAAAAGTCCCTGAAAAAAATCCATCACCGACCGTGGTCAGCGCATAAAACGCAAACGCAAAAAGGTAGGCTTACCTTACAACGGTACGTCGAATTGACTAATACAAACCATATCACTGTTTGGTTCATTGGTTGGGAGTAAATTGATGATTTTGTGGAGCTGTTCAGGCTAGAGTCATAAACCTAAACGAATGAGGAGAAAGCGGATGCTACTCAACGCAAATAGCAACGTGGATGAAGCGACATTGCGTGCGATTGCCCATATGCCGACGCTTAGTCTACCTGTACTGATGGACGCTCATTTTTGCACTAAGTTAACAGATACTGATTTTATGAGGATCGCGGTACGCCTTGCAGAAAAAAGTGCACAAGAAGGCGGCTGTCCCATTGGCGCGGTGATTATTGATAATCACACGCGCCAAATTGTGGGTAAGGGATACAACACGCTGGTGCAAGAAAACCATCCTTATAATCACGGCGAAACAGCTGCAATGCGTGACGCTGGGCGAATCGATTTTAGCCAAACGACCTTATTCACCAGTTTAAGCCCTTGCGATGTTTGCGCCACATTAATCTTTATGCGTGGTTTCGCGCGAGTGGTGGTCGGCGATGTGACCAGTGCGAGCGGTAACGAGACGATGCTGCAAGAGAAAGGCGTGACGGTCGATGTGCTAGAAGATCCGCTGGGCATTGCGCTGTATCAGCAATTTAGAACCGAGCACCCCGAACAAGAGTTAGAAGATTGGCAAGGTGTGAGTGCGGTGAACGCAAAGAAATAAGAATTTTGATAAGAGTAGCCTACGAGGATTGGCTGGGCCTTTTTGTGTTGTCGCCGCCATATCGACTTAAGTTGAATAGCGCATGCTCGATGACATGCTAACGTGATCTAGTTATCTAGACACAGTCAGCAAGGAGTGCGTTATGTCATCTAATAATATCTACGATCTTGGCTTGGACAAAAGCCCAGCCAATTATCAAACACTGAGCCCGCTTTCTTTCCTTGAGCGGGCCGCCAGCGTCTATCCAGATTATCCGGCCAGCGTTCATGGCCATTTATGTTGGAGTTGGCAGCAAGTCGATCAGCGTTGTCGTCAATTTGCGTCGGCATTGACTCAAGCCGGCATTGGGCTGGGTGATACGGTATCGGTGATGGCTCCCAACCTGCCTGAAGTCTTTGAGTTGCATTTTAGTGTGCCGATGACAGGTGCCGTACTCAATACCATTAATACCCGGTTAGAAGCGGAAACCGTCGCTTTTATCCTTGAACACGCGGAAAGCAAAGTGTTTATCGTCGACAAGGAAATGACGGAAGTGGCTAAGCGGGCGTTAAAGATGATTAAACACCGTCCGTTAGTGATTGCGATTGATGATCCCTTGTATCCGCATGGCGAATGCATCAGTGAAACTACCTACGAGACGTTTTTAGCAAAAGGGGATGGTGATTATCAGTACGCATTGCCAGACGATGAATGGCAAGCCATTTCTCTTAATTATACCTCGGGCACCACGGGCAATCCCAAAGGGGTGGTGTATCATCACCGTGGCGCCCATCTGAATGCGGTAAGTAATGTGTTGTCATGGAACATAGATTCCCATCCCGTGTATCTTTGGACGCTACCCATGTTCCACTGTAATGGTTGGTGTTTCCCATGGACGGTGGCCGCAACGGCGGGGGTGAGTGTCAGCCTACGGCATGTGCGGGCCGAGCCTATCTTTGATGCGATAAAAACCCATAAAGTCACTCATTTCTGCGGTGCGCCCATTGTCCTTAATATGATCAACAGTGCTGATCCGGCGTTAAAATCTGGCATTAAGCATACCATCAAGGTCATGACCGCAGGTGCCGCGCCACCTGCCTCTGTGATTGAGGGCATGGAAGCGATGGGCATTGCTGTGACCCATGTTTATGGGCTCACCGAAACCTACGGTCCTTGCGTGGTGTGTGATTGGCAGCATCATTGGGATCACCTCTCCCAACAAGAAAAAGCGCGGATGAAAGCGCGCCAAGGCGTACGCGCGCCGATGCAAGGGGATCTGATGGTCGCCGATCCGGTGACGTTTAAACCGGTTGCAAAAGATGGTGGCACACTCGGTGAGATTTTTGTCCGCGGTAACATCGTAATGAAAGGCTACTTAAAGAACCCCAGCGCGACGGAAGATGCCATGAGTAACGGCTGGTTTAGAACGGGCGATTTAGCAGTGTGGCATGCCGATAATTACATCGAAATCAAAGATAGACTGAAAGATATCATTATTAGTGGTGGAGAGAATATTTCCAGCATTGAAATTGAAGATGTCTTGTATCGTCACCCCGAGATTGACGAAGTCGCGGTGATAGCGATGCCCGATGAAAAATGGGGTGAGGTTCCCTGTGCGTTTGTCAAAATGACCGAAGCATCAGCCGTGACCGAAGCAGACATTATTGCTTTCTGTCGTGATCAAATGGCTCACTTTAAAGCGCCTAAAAAAGTGATCTTTACAACACTCCCAAAAACGTCGACAGGGAAAGTGCAAAAATATGTACTGCGTCGTAACGTGAGTGAAAAGTCAGTGTAATAAAAAGCGGTGGCGTCATCCCGTCACCGCTTATTAAATCACGTTCAGGCCGTCAGTTGGGCGAGTTATCGCCTAACATCTGGCAAACCTATAGCTGCTTGAGTACGGCCTCAGCACTGGAAACGTCAAAGCTTTTCGGCGGCTCAACATTAAGCTGGGTGACGGTGCCATTTTCAATGATCATGGCATAGCGCTGTGAGCGAACACCGCCAAACTTACCTGAATCCATTTCTAGTCCTAGCGCCTTGGTAAAGCTCGCATCACCGTCGGCCAGCATATGAATCTGATTGGCATTTTGTGCCTCGCCCCAAGCCTGCATCACAAAGGCATCGTTAACCGATACGCAGGCAATCATATCGACGCCTTTTGCTTTAATCTCATCCGCTTTCACCACAAAACCCGGTAAGTGCGACTCTGAACAGGTTGGGGTAAAGGCCCCCGGCACCGCGAACAGCACAACCTTCTTGTTGGCGAAAAGGGCAGGGATGTCGTGGGTTTGCATTCCTTCAGCAGTGAGTTCGCTGAGTGTAGCGCTGGGTAGAGGTTGTCCTTGCTGAATCATGATGACTCCTTGGTCATTGTGTTATCGAACTTTATCCTTCTGCCATCGAGTCTACGCTTATTTACGCCTTGAAAATACCGAAACTTGATGGGGTTTTAGGCGATATATGCGTCGATAATGTGCAATTTAAGCATGCTGGTCTTACCAATTAATAACCACTTTTACTTTGTGATCCACGCCCTATAATCCCCAGCCTTGTCATTGTTCGAGGTAATTCAATCATTTGACAAGTTGTTTACATACAAATAACATTCAAATCTCATACTAAACAAGAGACCTCGGAGGTCCGACTAGTGAACAAGAAGCAGCTCTCAACGATTGCGGTTGGCATCATCGCCGCGACTCAAGCTCATGGGGCAGGGTTTCAGGTCGCTGAACATTCAGCAACTGGCCTTGGACGTGCTTATTCTGGCGAAGCCGCCATTGCTGATAACGCATCCACTCTCGCCCGAAACCCGGCCAATATGATGTTATTAGAAAAGCGCCAAGTTTCCGGTGCGATTCATATTGTTGATCCCCATATTCGAATCAAAGATAAAACCAATAACGAAGAAGCCAAAGACGTTGCACCAGTTAAAGCGGTGCCTGCGTTTTATTATGTATCGCCGCAAACCGATAAATGGTCATGGGGTGTTGGCTTATATACCACCTATGGCGTGGCAACAGATTATCCGGATGACATGCAGGTAGGCGATATTGCCGGCCATACAGATCTTCTTACCACTAATTTGAACCCCGCTTTGGCTTATCAAGTGAACGACAAATGGAGTGTCGGCGCAGGGTTAAGTTTGGTATACGCCAAAGCAGAACTCACCCGGTATAAAGGCGCATTAGCTGGTGCGCTGGGTGGAGATAAGCGAGATAACTTACTGTCGTTAAAAGGCGATGCAGTTGGCTATGGCTTTAATGTGGGCACCACCTATCACTTTAATGATGATCATCGCATTGGATTTGGCTACCGCTCTGAGGTGGCACTCGAATTTGAAGACGGCGATCTCAATAGCTATGACACAGGGATTTCTACACCACCGAAAGTCGATGGTGATTTAGAGCTCGACTTACCGGAAATTTATGAAGTATCAGGGTTTCATCAGTTAACCGATGACTTTGCCATGCATTACAGCTGGAAACGCACGGGCTGGCGTTCATTTAAAGAGCTAAAAGCAACGTCCAGTCAGTGTAACGACGGTACACCGAATCAATGTTTTTATAAAGATGAGCAATACAAAGATAACGTACGCCTTTCACTCGGCGGTACTTATCAGTTTAATGATGCGTGGACAGGTCGCGCAGGGGTCGCCTTTGATGAAAAAGCGGGCAAAGCGACCTTGAGTATTCCCGACTCGGACCGTTATTGGTATTCAACCGGCTTTACCTACCAATACAATGCCGATTTAACCATTGATGCGGCGATTACCTGGATTAGAAGCCGTGATGGAAACTTTAAAGAGACCAATGGCTTGGGTCAGGATATTGAAATTTCATCGAAAGGCGATGCGTATTTAAGCGCAGTGCAACTCAACTATACCTTTTAAAATGGGAGCCCATTCATGTTAAAGCATTCTTTTTCGTTATCGATAGTGGCTGCTGCGCTTTTATTGGCAGGCTGTGGGGATGATAAGACCAGCTCGACCAATCCTGACTTTAATGCTGAGGTCCAAGCCCTACTTGAGCGTGACACCAAAATCGATTTTACCTTACAGGGGAAAAATCAATCTGTCCCGGTGCCAACCTTTTTATTAATGAACCCTAACGACGGCACCTTAAATTTACCCACTGGCAGTGACAGCACATTAAGTAATCCGCGTGCGGCGATGAATACCATGGATGGTTGGTCGACCACCATGCCGCTGGTGTTTGACTTTAAAGGCGCAGGGTTGGTCGATGGTCCTGTCTCTGGCGGTGTTTATCTGGTGAAACTAACTGAGTCGCTGACTGGGGAAAATCCGCTTCCAGAAAAGGTGCTAACGCTCGGTAGCGATTTCAATGCTATCACCAGTGCGGCGACAGACACACTGACGATATTACCCACTAGCGACTTAGCGCCGAGCAGTGAATACATTGTGGTGATTACCGATGAAATGACGGATGCCAATGGCAATCCCGTCGGTACGTCAACGAGCTATGCATCGTTAAAGTCGACCAATAAAGATTTTACCGGGACAGCGTTAGAAAAACCGGCAACGGTTATTAAAGGTGTTGAAAAGCTGGCGAAGGCCGCCGGGGCGAATTCCCCCATCGTCTACTCCACCTGGTTCTCCACCCAATCGGTGGGTGATAGCTTAAACTATACCAAGCTAGCGACGGCGGCTGGATTTGATGCTGGAAGCCTAGCTGCAGTATGGAAAGCGGGCGCCAACCCCAATAATGCTGATTTATCGGATGCCTACAACATCGATATTACCGGCACTCAGGACTATCAAACGGCTTTGAATGGGGATGCCCAGTTTACCCAGTACTTTGATCCAAATGACGAAAATATCAAAGCCAAAGTCATCGGCGCATTTAATTTAAACGGTGTTAACTTAGCTGATGTTCAGGTGTCAACAGGCACCATAAAGCTTCCTTACTATTTGGAAACCGATAGCAACTGGAATAGCCAACCGTTTGAGTCGGCAACCCCCAGCTTGGCCAAAGTATTGAATGCCCTGCAAGACCCTGAGCAAAAAGCGACCATTGCCGCGCAGCTTGCTGAGGCTGGTGTCGATATAGCGGTACTAAGCGGAGATGACAAGACTTTAATTACTGAAGAGCTATTTAAACTGGCCGGTGTCACATTGACTAAAGCCGACGGTAGTCAGTTGGATCCTGAGCGGATTATTACCCGCTACAGCCCAGTACCGCAGATTAAATCAGTGCAAGAGGTACCTTTCTTGCTGTTTACCCCAGCAACGGTTGATAGCACTACCAAACTGACGGTTTATCAGCACGGAATTACCTCGGCAAAAGAAAATGCGTACTTCTTTGCGCCTAACTTTACCAATGCAGGCCAAGCGGTGATGGCGATTGATTTACCGCTCCATGGTCAGCGCAGTTTGGATGCTGAACGCTCTGCTAATGTCGATGTGACAGCGTACTTAAATCTGAATAACCTGGCCGTAGCGCGTGACAATGTGCGCCAGAGTGCGCTGGATGTGATGGGCGTGCGCGCTGGCTTGACCCGTACCCAATTGATGGGAGGATTCGCGGGGACGCCATTAGCGACGATATCGTCTTTCACGACCTCGGCACCACGCTTATTAGGTCACTCGCTAGGCGGCATTGTTGGCACCACCGGGTTTGCGGCGGCCAACCGTGACAACGCAGATACAGGAGTCGGCCCATATTATGACTTCTCTGCGCTAAGCGTGGCGAACTCTGGGGGACAAATTGCTAACTTGCTTCTCGGGTCGGACTCGTTTGGTCCTTTGATTAAGCACAGTGTTGCTTTTAAAGGCAGTGCCGCTTATCAGACCTTTGCCGGTAACAATTGTACGCTCGATAATAGCGCAGAAAATAATGTTATCTGCTACAAAACTTTTGAGGCAAACGGCTCAGAGAGCGCACAAGCGGAAGTGAATGGTGTGGTACAGCAATTTAATTATGCCGCACAGACGCTACTCGATACCGTCGATCCCTATACGAATGCAACCTATATTGATGGAAGCACTACGCCGATTTATATGCAACAAGTCAATGGGGATGACACGGTACCGAACGACGTCGCCTATACGATACCGGGCATTGTTGATAATTTCGCTGGCTCTGAGCCATTAGCCGCGAAACTTGGCCTACCAACCATCAATGCCAGCTCCTCCGCTGCGCAAGATGGCCAGAACTTTGTTGACTTTGCCGGTGATAACGCGAGCCATAGCACCTTTATCTTCCCGAAAACGGCGGAGCTTGCAGAACAAGCCGTGCACGCTGAAATGATTCGCCAAGCGGTTGATTTTGGTGGAGACGCCAGCTTGGATAGTGTCGATAACTCAAACGGTGTGTTGAATTAACCCATGCGCTATCGTAAAGGTTGTTACCAAACAAAAGCGGCCTCGGCCGCTTTTTCTTATTATCGTTTAGTTAGGCAGCGTTGATTAGCGCCATGATTGAATAGCCACACCGTTCGTCACTATTTCTTTCTCTTGGTTTCACGTAAACTATTCTCAATTCCATTGTATTCAATCAAATGATGCTTATGTCTTCTAATCACTCTTTTGCCAATGTTCACCAGGCTTACCACGCCCATGTCTACTACGAAGCCGACACCGAAGCGCAGGCGGATGTTATCTATCAAGCGGTCGCTGTATCGTCACTGCCTATCGACCTTGGCCGTTTTCATCGCAAATGCGTCGGTCCACACCTAAAGTGGAGTTTTCAGATCGCCTTTGACAACGCCGCGTTCGATGAGGTGATGACATGGCTTGAAGCGCATCGGGGCGATTTAACCGTCTTTTTGCATGGCGTGACGGGCGATGATTACATTGATCATACCGATCATGTGGGTTGGTTAGGGAAGTCAGTGGCACTCAAACTTGATATATTTAAGCCCAAGTCATGATCACGTATATCAACTATCCTGCGCTACTGATTTGGCAAGGGGATGATGAACTCTCGTTTGCCTCCGATCCTGCGTCGCTTAAGGCGCTGCGCGAAAACGTGATCACAGAAGATGATCGGCTGGTGGATAGCCAAGGCGTTTGCTGGTTGAGTCAAGACGGTGGTCAGCACTGGCAGCCAAGCGGGCAGACCATGCCGCTTGTTCAGCTCGTGACACATATCCAAGCGCATTATGCGCAGCTGGGTCAATGCTGTGTGAGAAAAATGCAATTTAAAGATAGGGCCACCGCCATGGCCAGTTTGGCGGTGCACTAGATTCGTGCCATCCGGCAAGGAGTGAGTGATGAGATTAAGATTAGGATTCGTGTTTCTGTTATCGACGATATTAACCGGCTGCCTTGGTATGCCTAAAGATGTGACGCCGGTAACCAATTTTGACCTCAACCGTTATTTGGGAACATGGCACGAAGTGGCAAGACTTGATCACTCGTTTGAGCGCGGCTTATCCGATGTGACGGCAACTTACTCGTTGCGTGAAGACGGTGGCGTCAAAGTAATCAACCGAGGCTTTAGTCGCGAAGAGGGCAAATGGCAAGAAGCAGAGGGTAAGGCGTACTTCGTTGAAAATGATAAGACGGCGTATCTGAAGGTTTCGTTCTTTGGGCCTTTCTATGGTTCTTATGTAGTGTTTGAGTTAGGTGATGACTACCAGTATGCCTTTATTTCAGGCCCTGATCATGACTATCTTTGGCTGCTCTCTCGCACGCCGACCGTACCTGAGTCTGTCAAAGAACGTTTTATCTCTGAAGCCAAACAGCGAGGCTTTGCCACGGAAGAACTGATTTTTGTTGATCACTCCCGCACTGATCCTAAGCAGCCAGTTTCGAGTGATTAAACTGGGTAATCTGATGGCGACAAACAATCTTCTGAAGACCAAAAAGAGATAATCATGCGAAAAACCGATAAAAAATACGACAATGCTATCCGCGAAGCACTGACTGAGGTGTGTGAGCTGACCATGAAACACGTCGATGGTTTTGAATGGCTAACGCATGAGGTGAATTATCAACGTTTTCCGCAAAGTGTGATGATCCGTTTGATGTTTACGGATCGGCAAAGGATCGCAGATTTTAAAAACAGTCATGAATACAATGTGGCGTTAATGGCGATCCAATCACGCTTATCAGCGGCAGGAATCACATTGAAAAGTATAGCAAACCATGTGCAACTTAACACCGCGTAGTCACCCAAAGATGTAAGCTAGAATCAACACCACGGAGGAAGTATGGAAGCAAGGATTAGCATCATTACATTGGGGGTTGCCGATTTATCACGTTCGTATGAATTTTATCGCCAACTAGGGTTTCCAACCCATAATCACCCCGAAGAAGGGATAGTGTTTTTTAGTACAGCGGGAACGCGTTTAGCGTTATATGCAATCGACGCTTTAGCCGATGACATAAAGCCCGGTATGCCTGTTAGTGACGCTGGTTTCAGTGGGATCACGCTTGCGCATAACACGCGTTCAAAAGAAGAGGTCGATGAGGTGCTTGCGCTGTCTAAAGAATGCGGCGGTCGAATTGTCAAACCTGCTCAAGATGTTTTTTGGGGCGGCTATAGTGGTTACTTTGCTGACCCTGACAACTATTTGTGGGAAGTTGCCTATGGAGAGGCTTGGCAGTTTGATGACAATGGCAGCTTAGTGTTGGACTAAACATACTCTTAGTATTGGACTAAACATACATTGTGATGCAAACGTTTGAACGAACACTGGCTCAGTTGATTGCAGCATCTGTGTGAGCGAAACTCAAAAAGAAAAAGGCGCTTTATGGCGCCTTTTTACGTTGTGAGAAGCGAGCGAGTCATTTATGCCGTTGCTAGCGTCTGCGCTTGACGGTTGGCATGCCAGACTAAACCAAAGCCGATAATCACCACCGCGCAGGTTGATAGCATCACGGTCGTGACCGCGAACAATCCTGAGGCGGCAAACGCAGAGACCAAGGCGCTCGCGACAAAGCAGATAATCATCTGTAAGAAGTTGAGCAGGCCCGCCGCTGTCGCGCTACATGATTTAAAATCTTCTAAGGCTCGGTTTACCACGAGTGGATAAATGGCACCATTGGCCGCTGCCAAAAAGCAGAATGGCCCCAAGATTGCCCAAATATTAGTGACATCAGTGCGCCAGCTAATTAAAAAGATCACCACCACACTGGCGACAAACAGTTTCAGTAACCAAGGAAGGATGCTGTGATCTTTGAGTTTATTCAGTGCATAACGACAGGCATACCCGCCGACAACAAACGCGATTGTTTGTGGAATATAGCTCAGGCCAATATCGGATTCTGTGTAGCCCATCGCTGACATGATAAACGGCGATCCAGTCAAATAGGCAAAGAAAGCGGCCGAGCAACCAGCAAAGATAAGCATATTTCCGATGAACTTTTTTGATTTAAAAACTTGCTGATAATCAGTCTTCAGTTTATCAATAATTTTAGTATCTTGTGCTGGCTTAGTTAAGCTTTCTTTCTCTCGTAGAGTCAGTGCAATAAAAACGATCCCTAGGGCAAATAAAACCACAAAAATACTGCGCCAATCAAAATGTTGAAGTAAATAGGCGCCCAGTAGAGGCGCTAATGCCGGCGATAGCGCAACGAGCGGCATAATGGTCGCGAACATTTTTTGCCCCAACTTGCCTTCGTAGCGATCAATCACCACCGCTTGCCAAATCACAATCGCGCTGCATGCGCCCAACGCTTGAACAAGGCGCGCACCGAGTAACAGATAAATATTATCTGCAAACAGACATACCACGGTCGCAACGCTATAGAGACTTAAGCCAATTAACAGTGCAGGTTTACGGCCAATGCGGTCGGAAAGGGGGCCATAAACGAGTTGACCACAGGCCATACCAAGCAAAAAGATACTCAAGGTTAAACCGATATTCGCCGACGATGTCGCAAAATCGATTTGCATGGCCTCAAAAGCGGGCAAATACATGTCGGTGGCTAAGAAACCCAGCATACTGAGCCCTGCAAGCCAAAATAGCGTGATAAATGGCACTTGTTTGTTCATTTTTTATCTCTTGATACAAAGATTAATGTAACGAGCAGTTTATGACTAACAATCCATGCTGTGAAACGGTATGATTTGAACATACCTTTCAAAAAATTTGATGTGAATGTTTTCTTACCAAGATTTTCAGGTGATTGAGGTGGTCGCGCGCCGAGGCAGCTTTTCAGGCGCGGCCGCAGAGCTCCATAAAGTACCCAGTGCGGTGAGCTATACAGTGCGGCAAATAGAGGACAAATTGGCGGTGGTACTGTTCGAACGTCTTCATCGCCAAGTAAAGCTGACGCCTGCTGGGGAATACTTTGTTGAGCAATCACGCGAAATGCTGAAAGCGATGGCTAATATTCGTCAACAAACACAACGGGTTGCGAATGGATGGGCGCAAAGTGTCTCACTTGCACTCGACAATGTGGTGCGTGAAGACAGTGTCAACACACTCGTGCGCGACTTCTATGATGCGTTTCCTGATGTGGAACTGTTACTGACCATGGAAGTGTTCAATGGCGTATGGGATGCACTTGCCGATGATCGAGCAGATATCGCGATTGGTGCGACCGCCGCCGTCCCCGTCAGTGGTGCGTTTCGTTATCGAGAAATGGGCACCTTGCGTTGGCGGTTTGTTGTCAGTCCATCGCACCCACTCATGCAGTGCGAACAACCGCTAGACAACGATCAGCTCGCAGCGTATCCCGCCATTTGTTTAGAGGATACCTCGCGCCGTTTGCCGCGCCGTACCACTTGGCTATTGGACAACCAGCGTCGTCTAACGGTGCCGAATTGGCACAGTGCTATGCAATGTTTTAAGGCCGGTCTGGGCATTGGTGTGATGCCTTCTCACATGGCCGAAGAGGCTATCGCTCGAGGTGAGCTGGTGGAGCTAACGCTTGCGGATCCGCTTTTAAGCAGCCCATGTTGTATTGCTTGGCGTTCAGATAAAGAATCGCCACCGATAAGCTGGCTGCTCGATTATTTGGGTGATAAAGAGCAATTACAGCAGCAGTGGCTATAACGTGAGCGCGCATGAGATAGCGTTGCTAGCGTCCTTCAATGTCACGTAGCGTATGGTATCCAGCCCAGACGCGACTGGAAGCGGTGACCAAGCACGCGATGCCAAATACCCAAGCAATCCACGCCATGTAAGACGGGAAAAGACACATCAAGACAAAGCTGGCAATGGTCTCTGTGCCTTCGGTGATCCCCCCGATGTAATACAAGGATTTGTTTGCGTACACGGGGTTGTCGATTTGATGCTTGCTTGCCATTGTCGCAAAGGCTAAAAAGCTGGCCCCGGTGCCCATAAAACAAAAAAGTAAAAAGCTTGCCGCTATCGCATTATTGGCTGGGTCCGCGAGCGCAAAGCCCAACGGAATGGATGCGTAGAAAATAAAATCAAGTGTGATGTCCAAAAAGCCTCCCGCATCACTGAGGCCCTGCTCGCGCGCGATCGCACCGTCAAGGCCATCGAAAAGCCGATTAATCACAATAAAGCTAAGCGCAAGCCCATAGGCTTGAAGCGCCAGAGCGGGCAGCGCCAGTAAGCCAATAAAAAACCCGCTCAAGGTCACCGTGTCAGGTTTGGCTCCCCACCGACTGAGTTGGACCGCCGCTTGTTTCAATGGCCAGCGGATCACGGCAATCGCATAACGATCAAGCATTTGCTGGGTACTCCTGTGGTGTGAAGGGCGTTTCTGGGCTTGGCCAGTCTAGGCGATGATCAGGATGCGCAATATCTTCGCTATCGTGGGTCACAATCACCGCCGGGATTTGCCTTTGTTCAATTTGTCCAAACACAAAGGCGCGAAAATCACGGCGTAGCGGCTTATCAAGCTTACTGAACGGTTCATCCAACAAAATCGCATCGGGCTTAGCGAGTAACGCGCGTAGTACACTGATACGCGCACGTTGTCCTCCCGATAGTTGCGACGGTGCATAGTTAGCCAGTGCAGCGAGGTGGATTGCGTCGAGTGCTGCCAGGGTATGGTTGTATTTGTCTTTTTTATTCATCGATGAGGGCAGTGCAAAGGCCAAGTTCTGCCAGACGTTGAGATGCGGGAAGAGTAAATCATCTTGAAATAAAATCCCGATACGGCGCTGCTCCGGCGGTAATTGATCAAAAGGCTCACCATTTAAGGTCAGTTGGCCGCTGTAATGCATTGGCGGTTGGATGTGTCCCGCCAATACGCTCAATAGACTGGATTTTCCGCAGCCACTCGGCCCCATCACGGTGAGGATCTCGCCAGGCGATACGCTGAAAGAGACATCGTGTAATAAACACTGATCAGGCGCGTTTATGCTGAGTTGATTGACACACAGCGTCATGATTATTTGCTCCTGGTTGCGTTGCAACCGATTGATGAGGTGTCAGTCGCCGTTGCATGACACGACTGAGAAACGTTGCCAGGACGAAAACCAGTAAAGGGATCAGCGCTTGCATCAGGCCGTATAGGCCGCTAATTCGTCGATCCAACCCACTGGATAAGCTCACTGCCTCGGTTGTTAGGGTATTGATCCGACCCGCCCCCAATAATTGCGTAGGAAGATATTGGGCTAAGCTCACACTAGCGCCCACTGCCCAGGCGAGAATAATCGCCGGTAACAGCAAGGGAAGTTTGATACGCAGCCACGCAGCCATCGCACTGACGCCTAAACTGCGAGCCGTTTGGATAAGCCGTTGATCAAACTGTTGCCACGGGCCATCTAATGCTAAATAAACATAAGGAAAAGCAAAAAAGATATGCGCCCAAATAGTCGCGGGTACATGCCATTGTCCCGGTAAACTATACACAGCCACTTGGATCCCAAACAAAATAGACAGTTGAGGTACCAAAAGAGGAATGGCAATCACGGCTTTAGGCAGTGCTCCCTGACGAGGAGAAACCGCGCGCTCAAGGCAGCCCATGGCAAATATGACGGCGACTGTCGCACTGATCAACGCCAGTAAAACACTATTCCCAATTAACGCCCCAACGTAAGCAAGCTCTTGATTCCAAAAGCGCAGCCCATAACGGCTGGGGAGCCAATCGGGAAATGACCAGCGTAAGGCGAACGACCAAATGAACAAAGCCGGGATTACCAACAAGGGAACAATCACGACGGGCCACCAGAGGTGTCTCCCTGGTAACCAAGCACGACGTGTTCCTGTGAATTGCCAACGATTAAAGCGCTCACAAATCAACCATTCGAAAAATCGATAACCAATGAGTACCAAGGCACACAGTAAAAACAGGACCAAAGCCCCTGCCGACGCTCGGGGGAGTAATGAAAGATCAGGGTCGTTAAACCACTGCCAAACTAACACAGCAAAGGTTGGTGGCGTGTTAGGACCTAAAATCATCGCTACGTCGACGACCGAGAGGCTATAGGCCACCACGGCAAAAATAGGAAAACGCATTTTGGCGAACCAAAGTGGAAAAATCACTTTGATCCAGGTACTGGTGCGATCATAGCCGAGGCTGGCAGAGACCATCGTTAAGCGATGCACATCAATTTGGCTTAGCACAGAAAGGCTCATTAAAAGCAAAAACGGCGTTTCTTTCAGGGTGAGGGCTAGGGTTAAGCCCAGCACATACGGATCCTGTATTAGTGACCAAGTCGGTGGCATGTCTCCGGTCAATGGGCTAGACAGGCGAAATAGCCACCCTGAAGGGGACAAAAACAATACCAGTCCAATAGCAAATGCAACATGGGGCAGGGCCAGTAAACCGGGTAAGCTACGCGCGATGCGTTGCCAAAAGGGCGTCTGCCACGTGGCTTGCAAAATAGCGAAGCTCAACATCACTGCCAATAAGCTACTTGCTAGCCCAGAGAGCAGTGTGAGCCAGAGTGAGTGAGATAAGCCTGGCCAGGCAATGAGTTCACGCCAACCCGAGAGACTGGCTTCAGCCAGCCCCAAAGCAGGTAAAAACGCAAATGCACTGGTTAACAGGCCTCCCAGCCCAGGAAGTAAGGGCAGGCAGCACACCGCCAGCGTGATGGCAAACAACAAACGTGCCATGACGGTCTCTTTTATTGTCCGTAACGTTTAAGCCAAGCGCTTTCGAGAGCGGTTTGCCAACTGGGATGCGGCTCTGGCTGGGACTGAAAACGGCGCGTTTTAGCGGTGTCAGGCAGTTTAACCACCGGTGGATCGCCCCAAATATCAGTCTGAGCTTTGCGCAATTGCGCCTTCTCACCCATCAAAAAGTTGATCGCTATCTTGGCGCCGGCTTTTGCATTGGCATTGTAGGGGATCGCCAGAAAATGGATATTAGATAAAGCCCCCTGCTCAAAAGCAAAGGCGCGTGCCGTTGGCGCTAACGTCCCTGAGGCGATGGCGGATTTTGCCGCATTGGGATTAAAAGCGATCCCGATTAACAGCGCACCGTCATCGACAAGCTGCATGGTGTGTGCGCTGCCTGAGGGAAATTGCTCCCCATTACGCCAAGCGACTGGGTGCAGTGCATCAAGGTAGTCCCATAGCGGTGCAGTTATGGTCTCAAAGTCTGCATCGTCGACGGGCTGATACAACGCCTGTTGATTGTTTGTCAGCTCAAGCAATGCCGCTTTTAAAAAGCTGGTGCCATGAAATTCGGGCGGTTTCGGATAACTGATCCGACCCGGATTAGCTTTTGCGAGCTGTAACAATTCAGCAAAAGAGCTTGGAGGATTGGCGAGTGTTTTTTTATCGTGAATAAACACCAGTTGCCCGACCCCCCATGGTGCTTCCAAGCCTTTGGTGGGTTCAGTAAAGTCCTCTGTCACGGGCAAGGTTTTATCAACGATTTGCCAGTTAGGCAGCGCCTCGACAAAGGGGCCTTCAAGTAGCCCGTTTTCCTTCATCGATTTAAAGTTCTCGCCATTAATCCAGACCATATCGACACTGCCGCCGGTATCTTTTCCCGCCGTTTTTTCAGCCAATAAACGATTCACTGTTTCTGCAATATCAGCCACTTTAACGTGTTTGAGGGTCACACCGTATTCACGTTTGAGTTCACGCCCAGCCCAACGAAGATAAGCATTGATTTGCTGATTGCCGCCCCAGGCATTGAAATATACGGTCTGCCCGTTCGCGTCTTGTTCGACTTGTGCCCAATCCTGTTCAGCGGGAGTGGCCAAGGCATAGCCACTAGTGATTGCGAGCGTTAGGGCCGCTATCCATTGTTTCATTGCGCTTCCTTATTGATTAGTGACGCATCCAGCGTTGATATTTTTCGACCCACTGTAGGAGTTTCTCCGGTGCATGCGCCTGTTTCCACATACCCGCCGTATATTTAACCGCTTCACTCATGGTGGGATAAGGGTGCACGGTGCCGAGTATTTTGTTCAGCCCCAAGCCATGGCGCATCGCTAAGGTGAACTCGGCCAATAAATCGCCGGCATGTTCTCCCACTATCGTCACCCCCAGTATGGTGTCTTTTCCCTTTGGTGTCAGCACTTTAATAAAGCCATGATCATTGCCATCAGCGATGGCGCGATCCAGATCATCAATGCCGTAATAGGTCACTTCGACGTCTTGTTGGTTGGCTTTGGCTTCTTTTTCATTAAGCCCAACACGTGCAACTTCTGGGGACGTGTATGTTGCCGCTGGCATCACCGAGTAATCCGCTTTAAAACGCTTAAATTGGCCAAATAACGCATTGACCGCGGCATACCACGCTTGATGGGCACTGGCATGGGTCAACTGAAAGGGACCTGCCACATCACCCACTGCATAGATATTGGGGTAATTAGTTTGTAAATAGTCATTGACCTGAATGGTGCCACGCTCGGTCACTGGAATATCGAGCTTTTCGAGACCAAAGCCTTTGGTGTTGGCGCTGCGTCCTAACGCGACCAGCACCGCATCAAATGTGACGGTTTTCTCACCGTCAGGGCCGTCGAGTAAGGCGATTTGCTCATTGCCACGCTGTTCAAATGCTTTGACCTTGTGCTGTGTTAAAACCGTGACACCGTCACGTTCTAGCGCGCTTTCAACCAGTTGCGCAGCGTCTTTATCTTCACGGCTTAATAATTGATCCGCCATTTCAGCCAGCGTCACTTGGCTGCCTAAACACGCAAAACTTTGTGCCAGTTCTGCGCCAATGGGACCACCGCCTAACACCAACAACCGTGGTGGCAGTTCAGTCAGTGACCAAATCGTATCCGAGGTGTAATGTGTTACCTCAGCCAAACCGGGAATGGGAGGGAGCATGGGGCGTGCGCCTGTGGCTATCACGATGTTGCGGGTAGTGAGGCGTTCGCCATTCACCTCGACTTCCCATGGCGAGACGATGTGTGCTTCGCCTTGCACGCACTCCACGCCGAGCTTGGTGTAACGCTCGACCGAATCATGGGGCTCAATGTGGGTAATCACCTGTTTTACCCGCGCCATCACCGCTGGAAAATCAACGACTGGCGCTTGGGTATGAATGCCAAACGCCTTGGCCTTGCCGATTTCTCGCATGGTTTTCGCCGCGCGTATCAGCGCTTTAGAGGGAACACACCCGGTGTTTAGACAATCACCTCCCATCGAACCTTTTTCAACTAGCGTGACTTTTGCTTTCACCACTGCCGCGATATAACTCGATACCAGTCCGCCTGCACCGGCACCAATTACCACCATATTGCGATCAAACTGATGGGGCTTGCGCCAACCTTGATAGCGTTTACGACGCGTGACCCACGCCATGATCCATTTTGCTAGCAGCGGGAACAGGCCGAGTAATGCGAGCGATCCAAGCACCGAAGGCGACACCACATCACCAAGTGAGTCGATTTGGGCGAGTTGAGTCCCTGCATTCACGTACACAGCTGTCCCCGGTAGCATGCCTAGCTGGCTGACCCAGTAGAAGGTGCGCGTTTTTAAGGGCGTTAACCCCATCACTAGATTAATTAAGAAAAAGGGAAAAATGGGAATGAGGCGTAGCGTGAGCAGATAAAAGCGGCCATCTTTTTCAATGCCACGGTTAATGGCATCTAATTTTTGACCGAAGCGATTTTGTACCCAGTCTTGGAGTAAAAAACGACTGACCAAGAAGGCGAGGGTGGCACCAATAGAGCTGGCGAAAGAGACCAGAATCAGCCCCCACCAAAATCCAAACAATGCGGCGCCCAATAAGCTCGCTACCGCGGCACCGGGGAGTGATAGGGCAGTCATCACAATATAGCCAAGCAAGAAAAATAGGCTGGCTTGGGTAAAATGCTGAACGATGTAATCGTTGAGTATCGCCTGTTGCGCTTTCGCATTGTCGAGCGTGAGCCATTGGCCAAGGTCGAAACTAAACCAGAGCGCGACGATGGCGGCAATCATTAGGCCAACAAGAAGTTTTTTTACTGACATATTAGGTCTCGTCGCTAAATTAAAGAGGGCCAGCTATTACTTTAGAGTACTTTTGTGGACGGTTGGCAACTAACTGGCTGATTTATCGGTTGCATCAGCGAACTGTGCTGTCGATCTTACCTCTGACAAGACCGTATCGATCGCTAAAAACTTTCAGTTAAACGAAAAATCGCCAATTAAATCAAAAAAACGCCGATTAATCTCCACGAACTAGAGTCGACGGAAAGAAAAGCGCACTCGATAAGATGATGACGCAAAAGGAAGGGCATAGAGACATGTCAACGAGTTAATAGAATAAAGCGACACCGCCAGAAGGCGGTGTTGAACGCAAACATTGCTCACAGGAAAATTAGTAAGTCATACAGAGGTGACTGTGAGAGGTTATTTTTCTAAGTGTTGTAATAATTCTTGACGGCGTTGGGGTGGCACTACCGACCAGTGTTTACCGGTAATCGCCCCTTCTAACGACCACAAAAGCTCGAGACTCAATTGTGTTTCATGAGCAGATCTCAGTGCTTTATAAGCGCCGACGGCACCGTGCTTTTGCAATGTTTCTGGCGAGTCTATGCCTGCCTTTTTAAGCATTCGTTCGGTGGCCAATCGTAGATTCGGGAGATCTTTGAGCCTTGACGGTGTCGCTGCCGATTTCATAGAACGATCCTGGATAGCAACGTCGAGAGCAGTTTTCGCTTCGGCCAATAATCGCTCTGGATCGTCCCACCAAGCGCTAGGAATAGCAAAATATTTGGTGACGACCGGGAATCCACGTTTTTTGTACACATATGGCGTTAAGCCTTGCTGTTTGAGTAAGGCCTCGTTTTCTATACCGGCACGAAGGTGGAGGGTGTTATTGACCACTAGGGCGAACATGGTGTCTTCACAAAAAAGTCCAAATCCGCCGAACATGGATCGGGATTTGATATTGCCAAACTCGGCAAATAAACGCATCGCGTCTTTTAAAGCAGGTTTATCCATTTAATAACAATCTCGATGAATGTGAATGCCTAAAAATAAAGTCGCAGTCTAACAAGGCAAACAGACAAGATTGTCAACGAAGCATCAAATATTCGATTTGATCCGTTCGTTTGCTGACACTTGATTCAGCAATAAAAACAACAGCGCTGGCAGCCCCGCTACCATTGAATCCCTGACAGTGACGCCAGAATCATTAGGCCGGAGGCTTTGCGTCCCATGCTTTCGCGATGGTTTGCCTTGTTCAAACGTCGTCCAGGATATAATAATTGGACACAGATGTCGCCCTCTCTACGCATACAAAATGTGATATTGGTTCAATAAGTATGTAACTGATAATTTAAAGTAAAAGCTCTTATCCATAGGAAATCAAAAAAGCCACGACCGTCATAGGGGCGTGGCTTTACATAAAAAAACGCGATAAACCATTAGGTTAGGTTTTTTACAGAGTCTCGACTGATTAATG